>CANQHD010000016.1 GCA_947623625.1 uncultured Bacilli bacterium | reverse complement strand
CATCATAATTATCAATAATTCCTTTAAAATAAAGTAAATCTAGAATTTTTTTATTTTGTGTCATTTGGGGAAAGATAGTTTAATCTTATCACTTATTCTTATTATCTTTTTACTAATAGCCTTACTTTTTACTTTTGTAATATAGTATTCTATGTAAAAGAAAAGCACTCAATCTAACAAGATTAAGTGCTAACCAATATATTGGCGAGTACTCAACATTGCGTTGTTAAGTATTCCCCTTTTTATTTTATGCAAGTATCATGCACAAATACATAATAACATAAAAACGGCTTTTTTACAAGTCGTTTCCCCATTATTCTATTTAACTCGAAAGTCCGAGCTTGGTATCTATCTGGTGCGAGTAACAGGAGTTGAACCTGCACGTCTATGACACTAGATCCTAAGTCTAGCGCGTCTGCCAATTCCGCCATACTCGCTTGTTCGTGCAATCCAATTGTCTCGCACTACATTCATTCTATCTTATTTTACTTACTTTGTAAAGAAAAAAAGTTAAAATTATGATTGCTTAATTCATAACTTTTAACAATTGTTTAGGAGTCGTTATCTCACAAGAGGCTTCTAAAGAACAATAATCATTATATCCCATATTATAAAAGCAAGTATCTATGCCCAGCATTTGAGCTTCATAAACTTTCTCTTGATCTGCTGTAATAACACACACTTTTGATGGATCACTAAATCGTACATGATAAAGCATCTCTTCAAGTGGTACATCCTTTTTAAATGAAGCCTGTATCATCAAATGAAATAAACTATCCTCATCACAACTTTCTTTTATTTGATAAACTTCACGATTTGAAAAAAAAGATAAAACTTGATTGTCCCCTAAATCTTCTATCTCCTTTAATATTTTCTCCTCTATTAAGAAAACATTCTTATTTTTCATACTCTAATCACCCCGGAAACTTAATTATACTACACTTTTTTCTTTTGTAAAGAGAGCAAGTTCGTTTTCATCTTGAATTTTGAGCTTTTTAACTTCTCTTAACATCTTTTTGCTTTTCGTAATCACTCCCGTATATTTATCATAATATTCTTCTAAAAATTGATCGATTTCTCTTTCGCTTTCCTGATCAATTTCTATTTTAGTAATCTTAGAAACATCAACATAATAATACATTCTAAGAAGTTTTATGGTTTGAGGCGACACAATATGATCAACACCACTTTGAAAACAACTCCTACAAAGAAGTCCTCCTTTATGACTGCTAATCGTTACAATATGCGTTGAGTCACCACAAATGACACATCCATCAAGATTCGGTAAAACCCCTAAATGAGAGAGCATCTTTACTTCATAGATATTGGTAAGCGTAGCAGCGTCCATTCCCTCTTCTATTTTTTCCAAAGTAGCAACCAATAATGGCAACACACATTCATCTGTTTCCTGTCTAACAACTTGATAAGTTAAATCCACTAGGTAAGAAGCATAACTGACGCTTTCTAAATGCATTGTCGTTTTTAAATAAGCATTGATAATATCCACACCAATTAAGGTCGAGAGTCCATGTTCCTTATAATATAAGTGATAAGTTCCATAGATGAGTTTACGTGAGACTGATCTTAGCTTGCTTCTTATATTACGACAGCTTTTAGATAGAACACCAATCATTCCATATTCTTCAGTATAAACGTTTAAAATCTTGCTTGAATCACTATAATTCGTCTCAGATAAACAGATGCCTTTAACACTAATGATTTTCATTTAAATCACTTCTTTTTTTCTAATTCTTGTTTTAATAAATAATATTTAATGTCTCCTGTTTCTTTAAAAAGTTTCCATAATAATTCTTCCATTTTATCACCACTTATAAAATGCGCAAATTCTATGGTTTTTATTCATCTTCTTTAAGACCTAATTCGACTAAATATTTTTCTTGATCTCTCCAGTTATGAATGGTTTTTACATACGTTTTTAAATAGACTTTTTTCGATAAGAATTTTTCCATTTCAGCTCGAGCACTTTTCCCAACTGCTTTTAACATTGAACCATTTTTCCCAATGATAATTTTTTTTAAATTTTCTCTATCCGTAACAATCAATACTTGAATATGGACAATATCTTCCTCTTCTTGATAACTTTCAACATAACAAGTAATACTATGAGGAATTTCATCTTTTAAGCGAATCATGAGCTGTTCTCTTACAAATTCTGCCATTAAAAATCGAGTGGAGACATTTGTTAAATAATCATCATCAAAAATTTTTTCGCCTTGAGGTAAATACTTTTTTAGGGTGGTAAGTAAAGAGTGAATATTGTCCTTTTTTAAGGCGGATATAGGAATGATTTCCTCAAAAGGATATAAGTCTTTTGCTTGATCAATTATCTTTAAAAGATCTTCTTTTTTTAGTTTATCTATCTTATTTAAAAGAAGAAAAATAGGACAGTTCTTTTCTTTGATCTTATTTAAAACAAATAAATCTCCCTTTCCAATCCCACTTTTCGCATCCACTAAGAATAAAATAACATCCGTATCTTCAACATTTTGATACGTTTTTTTATTAAGAACTTTCCCAAGCTGATGGGTTGGTTTATGAATACCTGGTGTATCAACAAAAATAATTTGTGCTTCACTATCTTGATAAATTCCTTGAATAATATTTCTTGTCGTCGAAGCAACAGAAGATGTAATTGCAAGATGCATATTTAAAAGCGTATTTAAAAGGGTACTTTTCCCAACATTTGCTCGTCCAACTAATGTAACAAATCCAACTCTCATAAAATAAACCCTCCTATCTTGTTATATTGTTTTTCGCTAAAACCTCTTCTTGTTTTTGAAACATAATTTTTTCTTCTTCTTTTGTTTGATGATCATAACCTAATAAATGATAAAATCCATGAACCGCTAAAAACGAAAGCTCTCTATAGAAAGAATGCCCATATTCTTCTGCTTGACTTCTTGCTTTATTAAGACATATATAAATGTCCCCTAAAACTCTCATGCCAGCTGGAAGAATCACCTCTTTTTCATCTTCAAGAGCAAACGTTATCACATCCGTTACTTTATCAACACCACGATACTCTTTATTGAATTGATGAATTGTCTCATCATCTACTAAAATAACATTAAAAGATACATTTTCTAACCCTTCCATTTGAATCGCAGTAGAAAGCACTTTTTCTAAAGAATTAAACTCTTCCACCTCTTCATTCGTTTGATTATAAAACTCTACACTATTTCCCACAAAAACCCTCCTTTAAATCAATGTAATAATCAGTACTAATAAAAGAATTGAAATCACATTTAAAAACCAATGAGACTCAAAAACTTCTGGCCATAACCCACTAATTTTCTTTAAAATATAATAAAGATAAAATCCTAATAGTCCACCTATTAAATTTAGTAAAATATCATCGACATCAAAAACTCTTCCAATCACAAGCTGTGTACTTTCAATGGATATAGAAGCGATAAGTGTTAAGAAAAAGATATCGAGTGGTTTTGAACTTTTTAAATAAGATGATGCAAAAAATCCATAAGGTAAAAATAAGAGCAAATTTCCAAAAACATTTTTTAAAAAAAGACGACTTCCAAACGAATATCGAAAAATTTCTTTTAAAGGAATAAAGTTATTTCCACCAAAAGAAGATGCATCTTGAAAAGTCACCACCTGAAACAGGCACAAAATATAAATAATAAAACTGAGGTAGAAAAGTTCTTGATAAAGAATAAAGGGCTGTTTATTTCTATAAAGATAGAAAAGTCGAAGAGATGTTAAAACGACACATGAAATAACAACCATCGGTAGAGACGATGCAAAAACATTTCCAATTGTTCGTGATAAGCTTTCCAACATAAAACTACCTCATATCTTCTTCTTTTTCCTTTGCTAGGTCTACATTTTCTAAAGACTCATAACCAACAATATCTTCTTTTACTTTAAAAAAGACCTCTACATATATTTTACTTCCTTTCTTCTCTTTTTTCAAAACTTTTTGATAAGTAACTTCACTATTTTTATCTAATTTTACTTTTAGTTTTTCAGAAGCCAGTCGCATTCCTTCTTTTGTACCACTTTCTAAATCATAATGCGTTGTAATTAACTTAACTTTTTGAATGGTGCCAAAAGAAAGAGAAAATGGAAAAGCACCACTTTTAAAGATAGGATAGGAAGAAAGCGTCTTATAATACCCGTCTTCAAGAGAATAAGTTTTTCCAAAAAGAGTAAGAAGAAACTTGTTTTTTGGTTTTGATAAGACTTTCTCTTCTTGCCTCATAATAGGAAGGGTAACAGAGACAGTATACCATACTTCTCCATAAACTTCTCCTTCTGCTCTTACTTTACTTTTCGCCTCTTCTTCTTTATGAATAATTCCACTAATTAATACATCCCCTTTTTTAACATAATCAAATCTTTTGGTAACAACTTCTCCATGGGATGCTTGAACAGATAAGATCATCGCATCTTTTTTGGCAATAATATTTCTAGGAGTTGTATCTTCTTTTTCTTGATTTATTTTTCTCTCTTCCACCCGAACAACATATTTAGTTCCAACCTCTTCAATCTCAAGCCACTCTAACTGTTCTTTATATTCTTCTAGTATTTCTTCTTTAATCTTTTCTTTTTTAGAATAACTTATTTTAAAGGTAAAGGGGCGAACTCCTTTTTCTTCCAAGGCATCAAACAAAAGCGTGCGAATCTCTTCTTTTGTATGAACCACTTCGATTTTCCAAACCATCGAAGATAAAATAATTAAAAAAAGAAATCCAACAAGAGATGAAAAAAGAAAAAAACGATACTGATAAAATAGGTATTTGAATCGTGCAAGACCTTTATAAGATAATACTTTTATCTCATATACTGTTTTCATCTTTTCAATTGTTTTTAATCCTTCATCATCCACTTCTATTTTTAAAGAAGAAGGATGGGTTTCAATTTGATAAAGATAGACTTTCTTTGCTTGAAGATTTTTTAAAAAACGAAGTGGATTTTTCCCTTTTACTTCTATAATATAGCGGCTATTCATAAGAGATCTCCATTCTTATTATTTTTCCATGAATTAATATTTCATGGTCCAGCATTTTAGAAAGGGTGAGATTTTCTCCAATCAGCAGTAAGGTAAAAGAGTAGGTTTGTATTTTGATTTGATTAGAGCCCAAAGTAACTAAGTCTAAGTAGTTTACAACATGAATTTTATTTTCAAAAAAAGTAATTCGAAACTCACTATCAACAATATAATTTTTTAATTTAGAAAAGTTATTCATATCCCACTCTCCTCCTACAGTTTATGAATGCAAGAGACAAAAAAACACAAGAACAAGTCTTATGTTTATACCTAAAATTTTTTAAATCATTCTATCTTAATTTCTACTAATCAACTTATCTAATCTTTATCAAAACATTATTTTTCTGTTTCATTAAGAGTTAGCACCACACGAAATGAATACTTTCTACTAATACTTCCGGTATGGCTAACATAGCCAAAAATATCGTCACGCATAATCCATGGGTTGCTAGTTGTTAGCGTGGGACGTGCATCACCATACCACCCAGCTGTGATTCCACCCATTGCATGACTCTTAAACTCTTCTGTTTTCATATCTGTTGAGTTATAAAAATCAAAATACTTGTTATCTGTTCCTGTATACCATGTTCCTTTATTTCCAGTAAATCCTGATGAACTTGTAAGTCCATTAATGTTTCCCATCACAAATTCATAATAATCTCCTGACATAGACATATCATATATTCCATAGATATTTCCAGTCGTTGAGGCTCCTGGACCTGGTCCTGTTGCATTGTCCTGATTGTTAATATCATTATATTGAGTTGATGATTCGCCATCTGTAGTGTTTGTATCTGGTTTTCCATGACTTCTTCCTGTCACACAGTCAACGTAATTATTCACATATATTTCCTTATCCAAATCCTGATAGTCAGCATTTCCATATTTTCCATACTTACTTTGACTTAAGTAAGCAGCTGCACCCCACTCACTATTTTTCATCGCATGGCTATCATATTCTTGGCTACTTAATCCAAAAGTATCTGTACTTTCTACTATTCCTCTTGCTACATTAAAAATAGTATTTACTTTTATATTTCTCCATGTATACACATTAGGTTTTATAACTACCTTAGTTGGATCCGCTGTATTTCTTTCTGCACTTGATTTACTTCCAGCACCTTTATATCCTGCTTTAAATTTTCCAACCCAAATTCCTGATAAATTTTGTTCTCCTAATGTAAAGGCACTTGGGGTATACCAGTCATTATTTGTTGGAAGTTCTTCATACTTTTCATCACCATCATTTTTAGTACCAGTATCTATAAATTGAATTGTAATTGCTCCTGGAAGCTCTCTACTCGTTCCTCCTTCTCCATAATAGTCACTACTTCCTGCTTCTTTATCTTTTTTTATCGCATAACTATATCTTGGGATCCACACATACATCTGTAAAATATCATCCATATTAACTTCTGTTCCTGCTCTTGCATTTTTATAAGTGCTATTATAGGTTTCTGGTGTTACTACAACCGCATTCGCCCATTTTTGAGCATCATAGTCATACCATTTCTTTGCTGTTTCAACATCGGCAACTTCCCAATTCGTACTTGTTACATTATAAACAACTGGAACAAGCATGCTTCCTAACTCTGGGACATTCGCTCCACTTTCATCTTTGGCAATTTCACGCTTTTTCTCTTCTAACACATGAGCATTACTTGGAAAACTTAAGTCCTTATCAAAAAGTCCGGCATCACTTCCAAATGTTACTGCAATACTACCACCTGTCGTATTTTTTATCTCTACTGAATAGCTTTTACTTTCTCCGTTTTTAATAACAATACCTTCTTCTCCTGGTGGAATATCTTTTGTCTCTGCTAAATACCCTACTGTCACTCCTTCTGATACTACTTCATAGTAAAAGTTAAATTTCGCATCTCGCCCATTTTTATTTTCAAGTGTTATTGTAAGCGTCTTTGTCTCATTACTTTTAACTGTAACTTTATTTGCTGTAAATGCTTCATCTGTCGATGTAAGTGTTGAAACAAGCGTACCTGTTTTTATACTAATTGTTCTAGTCTCTTCTCTATTAATTGTAAAAAGTGCGTAACTATAATATCCCACTAAAAGAAAAAGGCTTAATATACCAATACCTACTAAATAGCCTTTTTCTATTTTTCTTCTTCCTATTTTCATATCTAACATCACCTATTATGGTGTCATTATATATCTAAAATTTACCCCCCCCCATTTTTATTCCTAACTCGCATATTTTAACTGAGGTAAGATTTGCAATTTTTGTTAGATACTACCATAAAAGATTTCTCATTTTTCTTATATTTTACTACTTTTCATATTATTGTACAAACTTTATTTTCAAGATTTTAAACTTAGATCCACACCGATATTGACAAGCTCCTTCTACTAATCAGCTTATTTCTAATTCAAAAATTCGCGCATATTCTTCAAGTCTTGAAAAAAAGAACAACTTAAGTGGCGTATCATGCTGTATTATTTAAGTGTTAACACCATCCGAAATGAGTTACCACTGAGTGCAGCACCGCCTGAAGCTGTGGTGTCGAAGTTGAAAATACCTGCTTCTGTCGTACCACCATAGTAACTACCACGGTACATATATGGGGTGGACATACTAAACGACATGGTATGGGTATCACTGTACCAACCTTCCGTTTCACTTAACGCATGTCCTTTACATACCGCAAATCCGTCACATGCTTTTGCAGCTGTCTTACCTGGATAAAAATCTATATAATTTTCATATTGTGTTTCCCAACCTGTTTTGAAGTTTGAGCCATTACCCACTTCTTTATTGTAATTTCCCATCACATATTCCTGAGCTCCTCCTGACATATCATACACTCCATAGATTGTTCCTGTGGTACTGGCTCCCGGTCCTTTTTGTCCCATTCCTTCTCCTGAAGCACTGCTTAAATCATTATATTCTGTACACTTACTTGAATTCGCTGCGACTGGACTTTCTCCAGAGCATCCGGTTTTATAACTGTTATTATTATTAATATAAACTTCTTTATTTGCTCCTTCATAAGCACTATTTCCATATTTTCCATACTTGCTTTGTGTGAGGTATGCTACCACTCCCCATTCACTATTCTTCATCGCATGACTATCATATATTTCTTTACTCATTCCAAAAGTTGCATCTCCTGCAATTTCTAGTGATATTTTAAGAATATCACCAACTGCAATGCTTCTCCATGAGTACTCATTTGGTCTAATTACCACTTGTTCTGCGGCAAGTGTACATTTTTGTGCAGATGTCTTACTTGTAGCATCTTTACATCCACTTTCAAATTTACCGACCCATATCCCTGCTAAGTTCTGTCCTCCTAAGACAAACGCGTCCGGCGTATACCAGCCTGATGGTTTTTCGTCTGAATACTTCGCTGTACCACTATCTTTTGTATCTTTGCTTACAAACTGAATATCAATCTCTCCTGGATTATCAGCATTCGTTCCATTTTTTCCATAATTTCCTTGAATGGTGTAACTGTACCTTGGTATCCATACATACATTTGAAGTATGTCAGTCATTGGAACTGTAGTCCCTGCGTTTTTATAGGTACCATATTTATCTGGAGTAACTACAACAGCATTCGCCCATTTTTGGTGTTCATAATCATACCATACCTTTTCTGTTTCAGTATCTGCAACTTCCCAATTCGTTGTATCCACATTATAAACAACTGGGATTAATCTATCTCCTAACTCTGGTGGATTTGGTTCTACTATTTTTTCTTCCAGCACATGACCTTTACTTGGAAAACTTAAGTTCTTATCAAAAAGCCCAGCATCGCTTCCAAATGTTACTGTAACACTATCTCCTGTTGTGTTTTTTATCTCTACTGAATAAGTCTTACTTTCTTTATTTGCAATAACTACTCCAGCGTCTGTTGGTGGAATGTCTTTCGTATCAGATAAATACTCTACTGTCACTCCTTCTGGTACTGGTTCATAGTAAAAGTTAAATTTCGCATCTCGTCCATTCTGGTTTTCAAGAGTTATATCAAGTGTTTTTGTCACTTTGCTTTCGACTGTAATTTGATTACTTTTAAATGATGCATCTGTTGACGTGAGTGTTGACTTAAGAGAACCCGTTACAATACTAATGGCTTTTTTCTCTTCAGAACGCACTGTAAATAAAGCATAACTATAATATCCTACTAAAAGTAGTATACTAATAATTCCGACTATTAAAAGATAACTTTTTTCAATTTCTTTTTTAAGTATCTTCATATGACACCTCTATTCTTCTAATTCATGATAGCAAATTCTAGGGTTTAGAGGGCTTTAATATGCTAAATTGTCATATAACAAAAAAAGGCATTTTTCGCCTTTATTTGTCTCTTAATACAGCATGACATTTCTCTTCGACTGCTGAAATAATTTTGTTAAAGCACAGCATCACTTCTTCATCTGTCAAAGTCTTTGTCATATCTTCAAAAAGAAGTGAGAATGCAATACTTTTTTCATCCTCTTTTAATTTATCACCTTGATACACGTCAAATACTTCGATTTTCTTTAAGAGCTTGCCTCCATTTTTTTGCATAACTTTGATGATTTCTTCACAAGGCAAATCTTTGGATACAATAAATGCCATGTCTTTCGTAATTGTTGGATACTTGGATACTTCTTTGGCTTTAATGCTTCGAATTGAAAGATTTTGTAAATAATTAAGATCTAAATTTAAAACATAAACTTCTTGTTTTAAAAGACTTGGATGAATTTGACCGAAGTAACCAACTTTTTGATTTTCAATATAAATTGCAACGGATTTTCCAGGATGAAGTTCTTTGAAACTTTCTCTTTCAAAATGATATCTTCCCCTTGTAAGACCTAAATATTCAAAATAAGACTCCACCATTCCTTTTAATGCATAAAAGTCTGCTTTTATTTCTTCCTTTTCCCAAGTTGAATGCACAAGCTTTCCATAGATAAGTGCACTTAAAATCATTTTCTCTTGATAGGCATCTTCTTTTTCATAAACATTCGAAATTTCAAAGATAGAAATATCCTTTTGTTGTCTTTTCATGTTATAATCAAAAACTTCTAAAAGAGATGGAATTAAGCTTCTTCTTAAATACTTACGATCTTCACTCATTGGATTTAAAAGTTCAATTGTTTTTTGAAAATTATCAACGAATTGATGGGATTTTTCTTCATCAACTAAAGTGTAAGTAATGACTTCTTGAAGACCAAGGGAAGCATAAAAGTCTCTTGTCTTTTTAATAAATTGTCTTGTTTTTGATCGCTTTCCTTTTCTTAATCTTACAACAGGTAAAATTCCCTTGACTTCATTAAATCCATAAATTCTTCCGACTTCTTCAATAATATCTTCCTTAATATTTACATCCAGTCTTCTTGTTGGAACAAGTACTCGGAAAAGTCCATTTTCTTCTTCGACTTGAAATTTCAATCTAGTAAGAGAATCGATAACGTCTTCTTTTGTAAGGCTCATTCCAAGGACTTGATTGATTTTATCAAGTGAAATGACAATTTGTTTATCTTCTTTATTGGTTTTGTCATATGAAAGCATACCACTTTCTACTTTTGCATCGGCATACTTTTCTAATAAGTAGCAAGCTCTCATCATTGCAAGATGGCAGCGATTAGGATCAATTCCTTTTTCATAGCGATTGCTTGCTTCACTTCGAAGAATGGTTTTAGCCGTCTTTCGAATATGGATAGGATCAAAAATCGCAGCTTCAATCACAATATTTTTTGTATCTGGTTCAATTTCTGTTTCAAATCCTCCCATTACACCAGCAAGTGCTACAGGTTCACTTCCGTTTGTAATGACAATATCTGTATCCTTTAAAGTCCGTACTTTTCCATCCAGTGTCGTCATCTTCTCCCCTTCTTTAGCAAGGCGAACTAAAATCTTTTTTCCAAGACGATCTGCGTCAAAGAAGTGAAGAGGTTGCCCATACTCAAGCATCACATAATTTGAAATATCAACAACATTGTTAATTGGACGAATTCCAGAAGCCATTAATCTTTCCTTAATAAACTGTGGACTTTCTTTAATCGTTACATCAACGACCTTTTTAGCAAGATAAATTGAACAAAAATCTGTCTCTATAGACAAATCCATCTCATCCTGAATAGAAGTATCTATTGATTTAAAATCATGGACTGGGAGTTTTACTTCGCGCTTATAAATCGCACCCACTTCATATGCCATCCCAAGGATAGATAATAAATCAGCTCGATTGGCTGTTAATTCAAAGTCAATGACTTCATCATCAAAATCTAAATAAGAAATAGCATCCTCTCCTACTTTTGCATCCTTTGGTAAGAGGTGAATTCCTGCTTTATCTTCCTCACTTTGATACTTAGATTCAATTCCAATTTCAGAAAGAGAACAAAGCATTCCATTAGAAGGGACACCTGCGAGGGTTGTGCTTTTGATTTCAATGCCTCCTGGTAAGACTGCTCCTACTTTAGCAACGAGCACTTTTTCATTTTCTTTCACATTGGGTGCTCCACAGACAATCGTTAATTTTTCATCTTGAACATCCACGAGGCACTCATGTAGATGATCTGAAGTTTCAATCTTCTTGCAAGACAATACTTCTCCTACTACAATTTTTGTCGCTGTTGATACTTTAGAGACACTTTCATATTCATTTCCAACAGAAACCATCTTATCTGCAACATCTTGAAAATCAAGATCATCGACTTTTACATATTCATTTAAGAACTTTTTACTGACTTTCATTTTGACCCTCCTGTCTTTGAAAACTTTCTAAAAAGCGTAAATCATTGGTATAAAACTTTCGAATATCCGTGATTCCATATTTGAGCATCGCAATACGCTCTGGTCCTATTCCAAAAGCAAACCCTGTGTATTTTTCAGGATCATACCCACATCCTCTTAATACATTTGGGTGAACAATACCCGATCCTAATATCTCAATATAACCGGTTCCTTTACAAAGACTGCATCCAGATCCTCCACACTTAAAACAAGAGACATCGACTTCAAGAGATGGTTCTGTAAACGGAAAGTAAGAAGGTCTAAAACGAATTGTTCTTTCTTCTCCAAAAAGACGTCTGACGATTTCTTCAAGCGTTCCTTTTAAGTGTGCAACACTAATTCCTTCTCCAACAACCAACCCTTCTATTTGCGTAAATTGATGAGAGTGTGTCGCATCATCATCATCTCTTCGATAAGTTTTTCCAGGACAAATGATTCGAATCGGTGTTTTTTCTTGATTCTTATCCATCTCTCTTGCTTGAACAGGAGATGTTTGTGTCCTTAAAAGCATCTTTTCATCTTCAATATAAAAACTATCTTGGCTATCTCGTGCGGGATGCCCTTTAGGAAGATTTAACTTTTCAAAATTGTATAGGTCTTCTTCAACTTCAGGTCCTTCAACGACATCATATCCCATTGAGATAAAAAGCTCTTCAATCTCTTCGATAATTTTGGTAATTGGATGAATGCCACCACGCTTAAAAGTAACACCTGGAAGAGTAATATCAATGGTTTCTTTTTTGAGTTTTTCTTCCATTTTTCTCTTTTCTATATCCGTTTGGGCACGTGACAATATCTTGATTGCTTCTTCTCTTAACGCATTGATTTTTTCACCAAACTCTTTTCTTTCTTCTTGACTGAATTCTTTCATGGATGATAAGAGAATACTAATTTTTCCTTTCTTTCCAAGATATGTATTTTTGAATGCTTGAAGATCCCTTTCATTTTCTAATGAGACTTCTTGTATTTCACTTTTAATTTTCTTTATTTCCTCGTTTTTCATATAACTCCTTATCTACCACAGACAAAAAACTTCTTCCCTAAGGACGAAGTTTTTCTCGTGGTACCACCTTATTTTGTAACTTTTGTTACCTCTTTTTGATAACGCAAGTGTCTCCTTGCGCTTGTTTTTTTAACAAGAACTTAAAAGATTGAATTCACCAAGTTTTATCTCAAGCGCCTTTCACCTTACTACGCCTCTCTTTTTGAGTAAATGACTTGATTACTACTTCTTTTTACAAACGTTTTTCGGTCTTATTATAACACAATTTTATTTTTTTTCTCTAGATTTTCGAATTTGTTTTTGATTAAAGACAAGATTTTTAAAATCTTCTTGTTTGGTATCATAACAGCTATCGACTGCATTCCAAAAAAAATTATCTTCTCCAATCCAAAAAGGACTTTGCTCTTCAAAAATCATTTGATAAAAAGAGCGATCTAACTCAAACATTTTTTTTCTTAAGAAAAGCATTCCTTGTTCTTCAAACCAATGTCCTTTAATACCTGCTCCCAAACTTTGATGAATCACCACAGATTTTTCTTTCGTATCAACTGTAGCATTTAACTTTTTTTGGCGGTCAACAACATGCGTAATCGAAAAGCTTTGTTGTTCTTGAGAAACTTGAATAGATCGATCACTACCCTCTATTTTTAGAAGTTGATTGTCACGATTCATTGAAACTTCCGTTTGAACAATTCCATCACAAAATCGAATATAAGAAAGCGACGTTCTCAATGGTTGAGTTCTACTAATATAATATGTTCCATAAATTTGATTCCAACCTCTTGCTTTTTCTCTCATCGAAAAGACCATTTGATAAGCACCATTTTCTTTTTGACTTTGGGCATCTACTAAATAACGTCCACAATCAAATGTAAGATATGAAAGTCCTCTTTCTCGAGTCACTGTTCCAACAGGAAAGCTCTCTTTTTTCAGTATAACTTCTCCTTGTTTTTCTAAAGCAAATAAAGAAAGAAAACTCGTTTGAATTTGAATAGAAGGTTTTGCTAATCTTTTCACTGAAAACTCATCTCTTTTCTATTTATACAGTTAGCAATTCTTGTTCTTTTTCTTTTAACTTTCCATCAATGGTTTTATTATAGAGATTCACAAGATTTTGAATTTCATTTTGACATCTTTTTTCCATGTCTTCCCCATATTCTTCTTTTTCAATTTCTTTATTGGCATCTTGTCGAATATTTCGAATCGCAACATGTGCCTCTTCTGCCATCGATTTGACTTGTTTGGTAAGCTCTTTTCTTCTCTCTTCTGTGAGCGCTGGAACCACGATTCGAATGGTTTCACCATCATTTCCTGGTGTATAACCAAGATTTGCATTAAAAATCGCTTTTTCAATTTCTCCTAAGCAACTTTTATCAAATGGTTTTAATAAAAGAAGATTGGCTTCTGGTACAGAAATCGTCACCAACTGTTTTAATGGTGTCATCACTCCATAATAAGAGACCATAACTCCATCTAAACTAGATGGATTGGCTCGTCCTGCTCGTACTGTTGTAAATTTTTTTTCTAAAGCTTCGATGCTTTTTTTCATTTTTTCTTCTGCTTGATTGATTATTTCATCGTTCATAAAATCTCTCCTTAAGTTCATTTTATTATATGAAAATAAATAAATCAACTTTTTTTTATTTTTCCCATTGTCCGACAAATTTCGTCTTTTGAATTATGTAAGATATTTATATGCAAATTAAGCATAACAAGATAATTTGCTACCAAAATTAGGTAAACTTTAAACAGAAACGGATGGTATAATATGGAAAGTATTAATTTTAGAGAAAAAATGAAAGAACAAAGAAAACTAAAAGGGATTACCCAAGTAAAGCTTGCTGAACAACTTGGTATTGGTCAAGATTTATACTCTCGCTATGAAAATGGAAAATTAAATTTTCCTGTTGCCCTCATCCCAGAAGTATGTTTTTATCTTGAATTAACACCCAATGATTTATTTGAATATGATAGATATGTAAGACTTTATCATAATCCTAAAAATAGTAAAAAAAAGTAGTTATCGCTAGCTACTTTTTTTATTGGTTTAAAAAGTCATCAATGGTCATAAGTCTTTTGTCAATTTCTTCTAAAGAGATTTGTTCATTTTTAAAAACGGCTTTCTCTTCCACTTTCTCCTCTTCTTGTTCTTGAAGAAGAATCTCAGGGAAAACAGCTTCTAATCCTTTTTTATGAATGGTGCTTCCTGTTGAATACCGATCCATTATTGGAAGCTCACTGACTTTAAGATAGTCAATATCACCATTTTTAATTCCAAACTTCTCTTTGGAGTCCACAAGAAGTGTTTGAATAACGTGATAGGGGTTTGTTTTTACTTCTCTTAGTAAAAGAAGTCCTCTTCTTGCTCGTGTTGTTTTTTCAAATTCAGATAAGCGAATTCTCTTTCCGGTTCCTTTATCTGTAAAGACGGCAAGCATTTTTGAAGTATCACTAGAGAAATTATGCATAGAAACAACAAAATCATCTTTTAAGTTAATTCCTTTAACTCCACTTGCTTTCACTCCTACAATTGGAACTTCTTCTTTTGAAAACCAAAGACCATATCCATTTGAAGTACTTAAGAAAATATCATCGTATTTTGCAAGCATAACAGACACAAGTCTATCCTTTTCTTTTAACTTCATGCAGCAAGCAGGTTTTGAATATCTTGTTAATTTCATCTCTTTAAGAGCGGTTCTTTTAATCATTCCATTTTGACTGACAAAAAGAAGAACATCATCTGTTTCAAAATTCGAAACTTTAATGGCTCCAATAACGCTTTCTTCTTCTTCCATTGGAACTAAGTTACTGACATGTTTTCCTAAATCTTTCCACTTCAAATCATAAATCGTATGAACTGGCAAATAGAGATAATTTCCCTTTGAAGTAAAGACAAGCAAAATATCTTGAGTATTCATTTTTTCTAAGAATAAAAGATAATCTCCATCTTTTAAAGTACTATCTGTACCTTTTTGATAACTTCTTTGGCTGCTTCTTTTAATATAGCCTTCTTTGGATAATGAAACAATCACATCTTCTTTTGGAATCATTTGTTTTGTATCGATCTTAATTTCTTCTATTTCTTCTCTTATTTCACTTTTTCGGGCAGTGGCATATTCGTCTTTGACTTTTTGTAAATCATCTATCATGACTTTCTTTAAAATTTCTTCATCTTGTAAGATAGCTGTTAATCCTTTGATAATCTTTCTTAAGTTTTCAAGTTCTTCTTCGAGTAATGTGACATCTGTATTGGTTAATTTATAAAGTTGTAATGTCACAATTGCTTCTGCTTGAGCCTCTGTGAATGCAAATTCTTTGACTAAGTTTTCTTTGGCATTTATTTTATTTTTAGATGATCGAATCACTCTGATAACTTCATCTAAAATAGAGATACATTTAATTAAACCTTCGACGATATGAAGCCGTGCACTTGCGTGATCTAGATCAAACTGGCTTCGTCTTAAGACAACTTCTTTTTGATGACGAATAAATGCATCCAATGCGCCTTCTAATCCTAAGAGTTTGGGGCGTTTTCCAACAATCGCAATCATATTAAAGTGATAGCTAATTTGGAGATCTGTATTTTTATAAAGATACGCAAGAATTAGTTCTGGTCGAGCATCTTTTTTCAGTTCAATAACAATGCGAATATCTTTAGCAGATTCATCTCTGACTTCTAGGATACCATCTATTTTTTTATCAATGCGAATGTCATCTATTTTTTTAACGATGAGTGCTTTGTTGGTCTCATATGGAATTTCAGTAATAATAATTTGACTTTTTCCCTTTTCAGCTACAATTTCAGCACGACTTTTAATGACAATGCGACCTCGTCCTGTCTGATAGGCTTCTTTAATTCCAGATAGTCCTTCAACAATGGCTCCTGTTGGAAAATCAGGTCCTGTAACAAAGTGCATTAACTCATCCAGTGTTGAGTCTTGCTTTTGAATGCGATAAATTGTCGCATCAATCACTTCTCCTAAATTGTGGGGTGGAATATTGGTTGCGTATCCTGCTGAAATTCCTGTCGAACCATTCACTAAAAGAGCTGGAAAGCGAGCTGGTAAAACAGTTGGTTCTAAAAGTGAATCATCAAAGTTTGGTGTAAACTCAACTGTATTTTTTTCAATATCCCTTAGCATCTCGCTACTAATCTTTGAAAGACGTGCTTCTGTATAACGATATGCTGCAGGACCATCTCCATCAATGGATCCGTTATTACCATGCATATCAATATAAGGCTCTTTTATCTTCCAATCTTGACTCATTCGAACCATTGCATCATAAATACTAGAATCTCCATGTGGATGATAATTACCAATAACATCTCCGACTGTTTTTGCACTTTTTCGATAAGGCTTATCATAAGTATTTTTTTCTTTATTCATCGAATAAAGTATTCGTCTTTGTACTGGTTTTAGTCCATCTCGAGCATCGGGTATTGCTCTTTCTTGAATAATATATTTTGAATAAACTGCAAACCTTTCCCCCATAATGTCTTCAAGAGAATAGTCATAAATTTTTTCTAAAATAGCTTGAGTTGTTGATTTTTTTGGCATAACTTTTATCTCCTTTCTATTTTATAGTCATCTTCAAGTGTAAATTCGACATTCTCATCAATCCATTCTTTTCTTGGAGCCACTTCATCTCCCATTAAAATACTAACGCGTTTTTCTGCAAGCAGGGCATCATTAATATTGACGCGAATGAGTGTTCTTGTTCCGGGTGCCATTGTTGTTTCCGCTAATTGATCTGCATTCATCTCACCAAGTCCTTTATAACGCTGAACTTCACACTTTTTTCCAAGGATTTTCTCCTTCATTTCTTCAACACTATAGGCATACTCAATTTCTTTACCACTTTGAATTTTAAAAAGAGGTGGTAATGCGACATAAAGCCTTCCATCTTCAATTAATGGGCGCATATAACGATAGAAAAAAGTAAGAAGTAAGCACTGAATATGTCCTCCATCTTGATCGGCATCACTCATGATAATAATCTTATTGTATTCAGCTTCACTTAAATCAAAATTAGGTCCATATCCTGCCCCAATCGTATTAATCATTGTATTGATCTCTTCATTTTTTAAAATATCATCAAGACGTGCTTTTTCTGTATTAACAACTTTTCCACGAAGAGGCAAGATGGCTTGAAAGCTTCGATCACGACCTTGTTTGGCGGATCCACCTGCAGAATCTCCCTCGACTAAAAAGAGCTCTTTAATTGTCTTATCTTTTGTCTGGGCTGGTGCAAGTTTACCAGACAGTGATCGATCTTTTGCACTTTTTCCCTTTCCTTTTCGAGCTTCTTCGCGGGCTTTTCGTGCTGCTTCTCTTGCCATTTTACTTTTCAAAGATTTTGTCACAATTTCAGTGGCAACAGACTTATTTTCTTCTAAAAAGAATTGAAGTTTTTCTGAGACAATCGTATCTACTGCTGTTCTTGCTTGTGGAGTTCCAAGTTTTCCTTTTGTTTGACCTTCAAATTGTAGTAAAGCTTCTGGAACTTTTAAACTAATAATTGCTGTTAGCCCTTCCCTTACATCGCTTCCTTCAAAAGCTTTCTCTTTTCCTTTTATAAAACCATTATTTTTAGCGTAATCATTAAAGACACGAGTCAAAGCTGTTTTAAATCCAACCTCATGGCTTCCTCCATCACTTGTTTTAACATTGTTAACAAAAGAGACAATATTTTCTTGATATGTATCTGTATACTGCATAGCAATATCCACTTCAATACCATCTTTTTCTCCAGAGAAAAGAACAATTTTATGAAGAGTTGTTTTTCCCTCATTTAAATAATCAACAAAAGCTTCAAGCCCATTTTCATAGCAATATTTTGCTTCTTTTTTATCCTCTTCATCCATGACTTCAATGGTAAGTCCCTTTACTAAAAATGCTGCTTCCTGCATCCTTTCACAGATGGTTGTAAAAGAAAAATGTGTCGTTGAAAAAATGCTATCATCTGGAAGAAAACAGACCTTTGTTCCAGTTTTATTGCTGGTTCCAATTTGCTTTAGTGGAACGCTAACATGTCCTCCATTTTCAAAACGAATATAGTATTCTCCCCCATTTTGTTTGATAGTTACTTCCATCCATTTAGAAAGCGCATTGACAACACTTCCACCAACACCATGGAGTCCACCAGATACTTTATAACCAGACTCTTCAAACTTACCACCAGCATGCAAAATCGTATAGATAACCTCTGGAGTTGACTTCCCACTTTTATGCATTCCAACAGGAACACCTCGTCCAAAATCTTCAACAGAAACGCTTCCATTTTTATGCAAGATAATCTTAATATAATTACCATATCCATTAATCGCTTCATCCATTGAATTGTCTACAATTTCCCAAACCAAATGATGAAGTCCTCTTTTATCCGTTGATCCGATATACATACCAGGTCTTTTTCGAACTGCATCCAATCCTTCTAATATTTTAATCGAATCTGCATCATATTTTACTGCCATCTTTTTTCAACTCCTCTAGACATAAAAAAGAGATAATCAAAATATTCATTATCATCTTTTCACTCTTTTCTTTATTTATTATAGCAAAAATAAATAATTTCTTCCAAGAAAAATGTAAACTAGACACAAAAAATTCTCTGAAATTCACCTTTTTCTTTTTATTTTATTCTTTTAATTCAAGCAAGTCAAAAGAATTTTCATAACAAAAAGGAAGAAATATATTTTTCCTCCAACTTTATCTTATTGAGATGAATTTTCATTTAAAGAAGTTATTTCAAAGCGAAAGTCACTTTCTTTAAAATAGGATTCTTCATCATAAACACCATAAATTTGAAAAGCTTGATAAGCGACCAATTGTTCATTTTCAATCGCAAGATTTAAGGGCTTATTATTTTGATAATCTCTTGATGAGATAAAACAATCATAATCACATTCATTTTGTTCAATATAACCAAGATTAGATGCATCTTGATAGAAATATTTCATTTTTTCTTCCATTTTATCTCGAACTGTTTTCTCATCGATTTTATAAAGAGAAAGCAAATCTTCTGTTTTTAAAAGTTTTCTTTTGGGAAGAGAAAAAACAGCTGTTTCAACATCATAGGATGGAAGAGAGTCTTTAAAGGTAATGATACAGTAAATCACAGATAGATAATCTCCACTTAAGTCATAATCATAAGTTAAAATGGTGTTTTCTTGTTGATATATTTTTTTTAATTTTTGGTTAAGAGATGTGGCATCCTTTCCTTTTAGATTAACAACGGGTAAATATGATTTTATATTTTCTTGAAAAACATAAGAAGAATCGGAATAAACATAAGAGTGATTTTTAATTTTTTTCCCATCACTTGGAGAGACTAACATTGAAATAATTCCTAAAATAAGACAAACAGGAAGAGCAATACAAATAAAACGATTATCTTGGTAAAATTCTTGAAAAATATCTTTCATGGTATAATTCTCCTTATTTGATAAGATCCACTCATAGAGCTTACATCTGATACAACAGTTCCATAGTTTGTTCCTTTTGCATGCACGATTTTATTGTTCCCAATATACATTGTTACATGTGATGATGTAACGAGTAAATCTCCTGGTTTCGCATCCGCAAGACTTGCCACTCTTTGCCCATCATTAATTTGGTTACCAGTCGTTCTTCCTATATTATAGCCAAAATGTCGATAAACATATTGTGTAAATCCAGAGCAATCCCAAGCAATATATCCTTTATCAAGGTACTTTGAAGTCCAAGCACTACTTGTATTATAGTAAGCTCCTGGGAATCGACTTCGAATAGCATTATAGTTTGCCGTTGTTAAGTCTTCTCCTGAACCACCCCAAACATAAGGATAGCCTTCAAAAGATAAGGCGTAATTAACAACATCAATGTTTTTTCCACTTCCTTGAATGCACTGCACTGTAACGCCTGCTAGATTTTGCCCACCACAAGGAGTAAGACCACTTGTCGCGCTTCCACTATTGTTAGCAGGTGGCGTTGCATTTTTAATACTTGTAAAATCAATATCTAATTTAATAGAATGTGCTCCAATTCCAATGGCTCGATTATCATCATCATAATCCACATTGTATGCATTTCTCCAGCAAGCTGCAAGATTTAATTGAGAAAAATACTCCTCCGGTAAAATACTTAATAAAATATTGGCAACAACTGGAATAAAAAAACAAAAAATCGTTGCTAAAATAATATTCAAAAGGCGCTTATTTCCTTTTTTATCTTCTGGATTAATCATAATTCTTATAAAGACAATTGCTAGAGAAATAACCAATACAATGGGTGCTACAACAAGCATTAGATTGACAACAATATGAACTAAATTGAGCGTTGCTGCAACTGCATAATCTCCACAAGATGAGGTCAATGTATCTAATAAATAAATCATAAATCCTCCTTATACCTTTCTTTTGCTAACAGCAATTCCATCTCCTACTCTATAAACAACTGTATCAAAATCAGGATTGTCATTTAAAAAAGAAATATACTCTTTTATTTTTCTTACAAGTCCTCTTAAATTGTGACTTTTAATCTCTTTTTCATTTTTTTCAACTAAACCATGAAAATAAATATTATCGGTCACAATATAGCCTTTAGAAGTTAAATTTTTACTAAACAAATTAAAAAATTTTATCTCTTGAGCCTTAGCAGCATCAATAAAAACTAAATCAAATTCTTCATCTAAGCGAACATCTAAAGCATCATTAAAGATGAGTGTAATTCGATTTTCTAGATGAAATTTCTTAATATTTTTAAGAGCTTCTAAGTATCTTACTTCATCTTTTTCGATGGATGTGATTCGAATAGAAGGCTGACAAAGTGCCATCATAATGGCAGAATAGCCAATTGCAGTTCCAATTTCTAAAACACTTTTTACTTGATTTTTAATGACGAATGTTGTTAAAAAGTTCATTCCCTCATCTTCCATAATAGGTACGTTATTTTCAACAGCATATTTTTTTATCTCTTGAATATATTTTTGATATTCTACCATATCCAATCCCCCTTGTCTTTGATTGCTTGAACAGTTTGATTATGTTCTTGCACGGTTTTTGTGTAATAAATTTTACCATTTTTATCTGCAACGAAATAGTAAAAGTTATTCGTCGTTGGAGCAATAGCAGCTTGAATAGAACTCTTATCTGGATTGCAAATTGGTCCAACTGGTAATTGTCCTGCCATTTCTTTACTCCTTGTATTATAAGGATTATAAGTGTTGAACATTTCTGTCGTTAAGTCCGATGTCATCTCTTCTTGAAATGCGTAATAAGTGGTTACATCACTTCCTAGATTCATTCCAAGAGCTAGACGATTTCTAAAGACACCAACAATTTGTTTTCTATCTTCCAAACTTTTTCCCTCAAGTTCTGCAATAGATGCCAATGTTATTATCTCATGAATATTGGCTTGTGATTCTAAAATTTCTTTAGATGAAGATAAATTCGTGTTTGTTTGATCAAGAAATATTTTGACAATTTCTTCAATGGTTATATCTTTATTTTTAAAAGAATATGTCTCAGGTGCTAAATACCCTTCTAATGGATAGTATATATTTTCATTTAAAATGGCATCTGTTAAAAACCAATAATCATTTATAAGACTTGCTATATAAGTTCTATCTTGCATTTTTGCTAAAAAGTCCGTTGCTTTAATATTGGTATTTTCTTCAATAATCTTTGCATAATCTTTTATTGTTTGTCCTTCCTTAAAAGTAACCATAAAAGCATCTGGATTATAGTTACTACCTTGAGAAAGAGACTGAACTATTTCTTCCATTGTCATACTCTTTTTTAAATAATAGATGTCTGCTTTTATTGTATTTGCTCCATGAAGTTTTAAATAAACTCTAAAAAAGAAAGAATTCCGAATTAATCCTTTGGTTTGTAAAAGCTTTCCAATTCGAATCGTTGGCATACCTTGTGGAATCAAAACTTCTATTTCTTCATTATTCTTTTTATCCATCGGTGATGTATAAATCATATAAGTAACACTTCCACCAATTAATAAAATTCCTAGCAAAAATAAAATAATAGCAAATAATCTTCCTTTTCTTAACTTCATAAACTTCCCCTTCTATTTCCTGTTAACTATTATTACTATACCAAAATTATTCATCAGAAGCAAGAATAGAGAAAAGATAGTTTAAAATTAGGTTGACAGTGTTTATGATTGAAAATATCTCTTCTTGAACCCTATTTGTAAGAGATCAAAAATTTTTTTAAAAGTAGAAATATTAAAAATAGAAGCGGATAAAAAGGAAGATTTAAGAAGGAATCTTGTTTTTTTTAAATTTGTGATGAGAACGGAGAAAAATAAGGGGTTAAATTTTTAAAATTTGCTGTTTGCATTTCTTCTTTTTTTCCTCTATTCTTCCAAGAAAG
>CANQHD010000015.1 GCA_947623625.1 uncultured Bacilli bacterium | reverse complement strand
TAACACTTCGTCGATACCTACGCGTGTATTGGACTTTCACCAACTAGATATATGCCATGCACGGCACACCTAAAAAATGAGATAAACTTTTTTCCAGAATTTATCTCATTTTTATTATTTATCTTTATCTAATCTTCTTTCATCTTAGATAACTTTACTTTTGTTTTCTTTTCTTTACCATCGCGAATATATGTGATTTCAATAGTGTCTCCTGGTTTATGCATATAAAGTTCATAACGAAGATAGGCAGAATTTTTAATTTTATTTCCTTCAAGTTCTGTGATAATATCTCCTTTTTCTAAACCAGCTTCTTCTGCTCCACTTCCTTTTTCTGTTTCAACAACAACTGCTCCTTCGGTCATATTCTTAGAAATAGTAATTCCTTCACGGTAAAGAGCCATCACGTCTGTTGTATTGAGCATTGAAATTCCAAGCATTGGCCACTCAATTTTATCTCCTTTCTCAAGAGTATCTACATGGCTTACTGCATACTCAATTGGAATTGCAAATCCCATTCCTTCCACTTCTGTTTCAACAAGTTTCATAGAATTGATTCCAATAACTTCTCCATTGATATTTAAAAGTGGTCCACCAGAGTTACCAGGATTAATCGCTGCATCTGTTTGTAAAACGCGCATAATCCAATCATCACTACTTCCATCTGTTGTACTAACACTAACCATTCTATCTTTTCCAGATAAATGACCTGTCGTTACACTTCCACGATATTCATATCCTAATGGAGAACCTATTGTAAAGACAAAATCACCTAATTTCGTTGTTTCACTGTTTCCAAGCGATGCTGTTTTTAAGTCATCATCTTTATCCACTCTTAAAACAGCAATGTCAATATAACTATCCCCACCTAAAATTTTAGCATCTATTTCTTTATCTTTTGATGTGACTATTTTAACAGAGTCTCCACCTGAAATTACATGTTGGTTTGTCATAATATAAGAATATTTTTCATCTTGTTTATAGACAAATCCTGTTCCTGTTGAGACAGCTTCATCATCCTTATATGTTTGGACTAATACAACAGCATCATAAACTTTATCAACAGAGGAAGAAATTCCACTCTCATCAACCACAACTTTTGTACAATTTTTTGCACTACAAGTTGCACCATAACTTGTTGTACCTGTTTGCTTACTAACCCCCAATAAATTTTGTCCATCAATAATTGTAAAGGTAAACACACCTCCAATAACAAATGAGACTATAATCATCAATGCATTTTTTAAATTTTCACTCTTCATCTAAACGACTCCTTTCTATATTTGCAAGGTTTTTCCAATTAGGTGGAAAACCCATTCGCTTCAAAATTTTATCAATCGTAATTGTTGATAAATTGTAATTTAAATCATTTACATATTCATCTATTTCTAAAGTCAGCGACTTGTATTCTTCTTGAGATAACATCTGCTTTAAAATGAGAAATAATGCAAACAAATCATTCTTTCCATATATATACTCATTATCTTCTTTAGGAATTCCAAGAAGTTGATGATAAACGGTATCATCGACTGTTTTTTGAGTTCTATTATCATATAAAATATCTTCATGAGCACATAAATTACGATAGTTTGCCAAAATCGGTAAATAATTAGCCATGATCTCACTATTTATCCCATATAACTCACAAATACTTTTTTGATCATCTTCTTTCAAAATTAAAAATAGCTCTCCTACAATTCCAAATGACAAGACTTTCACTAAAATCCAAAGAGGAATGTATCCATAATTGGTTATATAATGTTTGGTTGCTGTATGCTGTGATCCATTAATTCGAATCTGTCTTTTCATCTTATGAAGTAAATCAGCAACCTGTCTTTGCTTCATTTTATCACTTGTAAAGTTCTTCGCTTTTAAATAATCTTTTTCTCGATATCCATATTTCTTCGATAACTGATAAGAAAGAATTGATTTTAAATTATTTTCAATCACTAATAAATTTTTAAAAATAACATTTCTGATTCTTCTATCAAACAAGAATAGACTATAAAGTTCTTCAAATGTCGTTCCTTCAATAAATTTTTTTTCTTCAGATGATTTAAAGAAAGGATAACGGTATCCATTTAAAAAGAAATAGTTCTCTCTTAAAAGAATATCTTTTGCATACACTTCATTATTTATGACAAGTCCTTTATATTTGAGTATTTCTATTTGTTCATCTAGATTTTTAAAGTGTTTATCCATCATTGTCATCACCTATAATAGATTATAGCACAAAAAAAATTTTATTTTGTGAAGAATTCATGAAAAAAGAAAAACAGATATTTAAAATCACAAAAAAAGAAAGTTTTTTATTTCAACTTTCATTTAATTGAACTCGTCCTTTATTATTCTTCTACAGGCAATTTATGATATTCAAGTCGAAGTTTATCTGCAACAGTTACAATAAATTCTGAATTCGTTGGTTTTGCTTTATCAATATCAACACTGTGTCCAAAAATCTCTTCCATTAGCTTCCAGTTTCCTCGATTCCATGAAACTTCAATGGCATGACGAATCGCTCTTTCAACACGAGATACTGTTGTATCAAATTTCTTTGCAATATCTGGGTATAACTCTTTCGTTATCCCACCTACAACATTGGGATTTTCATAAATAACACTGATTCCTTCTCTTATATACTGGTAACCTTTTATATGTGAAGGAACTCCTAATTCATGTAGAATTTTCGTAATAGAGATTTGCAAATTATTGTGATACAAATCAAATATTCCACCTTCGACATTTTTATTTTTACTACATTCTAAAATTCTTTTTTCAAGATCCGTAAGTTCAAATGGTTTTAGAATAAAATAATTAATTCCAAAACTTGAAACTTTCTGAATCATTTCTTGGGCATTATAAGAAGTTAAGACAATCACTTTCTTATCCATCCCTTTTGCTTGCATTTCCTCTAATACTGCAACACCATCTTTTTTAGGCATAATCAGATCAAGTAAAATCACATCATATTCCTTTTCGTGATTTTCTATTTTTTCTAATCCCTCAATACCATTATTTGCAGTAAGAGCAATATCAATATTTGCGTGACTACTAAAATACTCCTTAACCATATCGATTAATTCAACATTATCATCGATCATTAAGACTTTAATTGTATTCATTTTTTCTCCTTCCTTTTTACTACACGCAACTACATTATATAACAACGAAATATAAAATGATAGAGAGAAAAAAGACTACTTTTGTCGAATAACGACAAGTTAACTTAAAGAGAGTAATTTCAAAACTTTATCTATTTCTAGACTCATTCCACCGATTAAGAATCCATCCAGTTCTTCTATATCTTTAAATGAAGCGATGATATCTAAATCAACACTTCCACCATATAAAACTTGACAATTTGTCTTTTCTTTTATCCATTTTAAAAGCTCTTTTAAGGCTTCTTTTTGAATGGCTACACCACTTCCAATTGCCCAGACTGGTTCATAAGCAATGATGATATTTCGAAGAACTTCTTTTGGAAAAGCGAATAGTAAATTCATTTGTTCTTCTAAAATTGTCTTTGTATTTCCATTTAAATAATCCTCTTTTCCTTCTCCAATACAGAAGATAGGAATAATTCCTTCATGAAGAGCTGCTTCTATTTTTTTTCTTAAGATAGAATTATCCTCATGTTGATTTCTTCTTCTTTCACTATGACCAATAATACTATAAGAAACACCAAGGGATTTTAAAATTTGAGGCGCTATTTCACCTGTAGATGGTCCCTCAGGAAAAGAACTAATATCTTGGGAAGCAAGAGGATATCCTTCGAAATATGAGAGATAACAAGCAACGGGTGCAAAAACAACATGACTATTTTGAGGGGATTTTTCTAAGGAATTTCTATATTGGATTATTTCATCTTTTTTCAAATGATTTTTGTGGTTTAAAACGTATAACATTATTTTTTTCCTTTCTTAAATAAATTTAGAATTGTCGAGGCAAAATTTTTTCTACCTTTATACTCTTTAATAGTTCTTTGATAAACTTCCAAGGCACTTTCTGCAAAGTGTGCCAAAGAAAAGTGTTCTGCTTGACTTCTTGCTTGTACACCCATTAATTGGAGTTTTTTTCGATTTTTATAAAGCATTAAAATTTGTTCTGCCAACTCATCTTCATTATGAAATAAGTATCCATTTAAATCATTAATAACTGTTGTTCTAAAAGCTTCATCATCCATCGCCAAGACGGGAATACTGCTTGCCATAGCTTCTATTACTGTAAGACCTTGTGTTTCTGTAGTTGAGGCTGTTACAAACAAGTGAGCAAGATTATAATAATATGGAATTTCATCAAAAGAAACTTTTCCTAAAAATAGAACTTTATGAGTCAATTTTTTTTCTTCTACAACTTTCTCATACTTTTCTTTATCTGGACCATCTCCTACAATGTAGAGTTTTATGTTGAAAGATTCTTTTTGAATTTTTTCCATGACTCTAATTAAAAAAGGAATATTTTTCTCTTCTGCAATTCTTCCAACAAAAAGAATGATAAAGTCTCCTCCTTTAATCTTTAGTGACTTTTTAATCTGAAGAAGCTTTTTATTTTCTAAATTCTCAAGAAAAAATCTTGAAACATCCATTCCAGTTGGAATAATATTAATAGGTTTATCATAATGATATTTTTCTTTAAATAAGCGATAAGTTTTTTCTGTTGGAACAATTAACTCTCTTGCTGTTTTATCACAATAAAACATTGTTAAATATTCGACAATTTTCTTACTAGATTTATCAAAGTATCCTTTTGTAATGTAATGAGTATAGTCTTCATACATTGTGTGATATGTATGAACAAGAGGAATGCTTTCTTGTTTGGCAAAAAGGCGCGCAAAAATACCAACACCAAATTCGGTATGAGAGTGAATTATATCAAGGTGCCACTCTTTCATTTGGTTAATGACCTTCAAAGGATAAATACGACTTAATCGATAATCATAAATCCCAATAGGAAATCCTGGTATTCTTAGTATTCTTTTTTCTTCGTCATATTCATATTTTAAGGCATTTTGTCCCACAGTCACCACATAGACAATATGACCTTTTTGTTCCAAAGCCTCTTTCAACATTTGTACACTTGTTGAGACTCCATTAATAAATGGAGGATAGCTATCTGTAAATAAACCGATTCTCATTTCTTGCTCCTTCCTTGGTGCAAATTAAAACAAATAGCACCAACTATCATTCCTAAATAATATGTAATAAAGCGCCATATCAATAGAACTAAAGACATCTGGCTTCCTTGAATAAAATTGCCAAAAAAAGCTGCAAAACCATATTCAATTCCACCGGATGCTCCTGGAATTGGAATAAAAGCACCCATAATTAATACGTAAGCAGAAGCTGTCAATGTATCTAACAAGTGAAGAGAAGTAAAATCATGTAAACTGTAGACAATAAAAAGTGGGATCGCATAAAAACAAAAAAGGGAAAGTAAATTTGCCATGACTCCTAAACAAAACAAAGATTTATTTTCTTTTAATTCTTTTGTATAACCATGAAAATCATTCAGACGTTCTTCCCACTTCAATTTCTGTTTTTCTATATCCTTTAAAAGGTGAAGTTTACTTCCAATTTTTAAAACTGTAAATACAATTGTTTTTGTAAATTTCTTAGAAGCTGCGATTAAAAAAAGAAAAAGTGCAACTCCAGCATTCACAATAAACCCAAAGGCAATTAATCCTTTTAAGAATTGATTACAAGACAAAACTCCTGTTACTTGATTGTAAATAACTGCACCTAGCCCAAAAAGAACAAGCGCTACTTGATAAAAAATAAAGTTTTGCATAATAATATTGGTAGCTCTTGTCGAACGAATACCATGTTCATGAAGCATATATATCTCCATTGGTTGACCTCCTGTTGAAAAAGGAGTGATTCCATTAAAAAATTGCGTAATGATATTATGTCTAACCGCTTCTCTTAAAGAGATTTTTCTTTTATCACCAACTGAAATATAAGTCACCCATGCTCTTAAAAAGATATAGAGAAAAAAAAGAAAAATAGCAATTAGAATAAATTTAAAATCCGCTTTTAAAAGTAAATCAATCACTTGATTCAATTGATCTTTTAAAGAAAAATATAAAACAACTAATGTGATAACAAATATAATTATTGTATTTCTTTTAATATTTTTCATCCTCTATCATTCCTCTTCTAATGGTTCTTTGAAAATAGAATATAAATAAAGTCCTTTATCATCTTCCCCCAAAGATAAAATGTCATATCCTAATCCTTCTAAAAGTGTGCTTATTTGACTATTTTCAACATGTAAAATGATGTCTATTGCTGATTCAGTGGCAAAAAGATAGTCAATACAGTTTTTAATTAATATGTAAATTTCTTTGACTTTTGACTTTTTATCTTTTTTTTTGTCAATGTGTAGAGATGCCTTTTTTAAATCTTTTTGAAGATCTATTTTACAATTTTCTAATATTTTATTATTTCTGATTAGAAAAAAATTCATTTTTTGAGAAACTTCTTTTTGAATCGTACTTGTTCGTTCAATTGCGATATGATTTTTTTTACAAAAGTTTTCATATAAAGCACGATGTTTTTGGTTATTGAAATTGGCTTTTATTACTTCCATTATTCTTTTCTACAGCTTCTAATACTACTAAGGTTTCATCTTCTAAGTAGTGAAGCGTAGCTCCCCCTCCTGTCGATAAGTGATAAAGATCGTTTTCTAAATGATTTTCCATCGCACATGCAACTGTATCTCCACCACCAACAACTGTTTTTATCTTTTCTTTTTCATCTTTTAAATAAAGAAGAATTTCTTTCGTTCCTTTTTTATAAGATGAAAATTCATAAGCACCAAGAGGTCCATTCCAAAGCACTGTTTTTGCATCTTTTAAATGATTTTTAAAGTTTTCAATAGTCTGAGCACCAATATCAAGTGCAATGTCATCCACTTCTAAATCCGTAATGTCTTTCTCTTCCCCTTCTTGATTGCTTATTTGTTTTGCGCATCGAAAATCGACTGGTAAAATAATTTTAGAAGAGTACTTCTTTAACATTTCTTTACAAAAAGGAATCCATTCTGTCTCTTTTAAGGAGGCACCTACTTGATAACCTTCTGCCTCTAAAAAAGTTGCTGCCATTGCCCCACCAATGAGTATTTTATCACATTTTGGAGCGAATTTTTTGATAATTCCAATTTTATCCTTTATTTTAGAACCTCCTAAAATAAGAATAAATGGTTTCGGTGCAGAGAAAAGGGATTTTAATACAGAAATTTCTTTTTCAACTAAAAAGCCAATACCCGTTGGAAGAAAAGAAGCAATCCCAATAGTAGAAGCATGGGCTCTATGCATCGTTCCAAAAGCATCATTGATAAAAATATCCCCTAAGCTTGCCCAAAATTGAGCAAGAGACGGGTCGTTGTTGCTTTCTTTTTTTCCATCTAAATCTTGAAAACGTGTATTTTCAAGTAATAAAACTTCTTTTTCTTTGAGCTTTTTGACTTGCTCTAGCACTTGTTCTCCAACACAATCATTTACAAAAATGACTCTTTTTTTAAGCAATTCTTCTAATCTTTTTTGTACAGGGAGAAGTGTTTGTTTTTGCTTATCGCTTTCTTCTTTGACTTTTCCAAGATGAGAGAGTAAAACAACTTTTGCATTTTTATCCATCGCATATTCAATGGTATCTAATGCTTTTCTTATTCTCGTATCATCCAGAATTTTTCCATCTTTCATTGGAACATTAAAATCACATCGAATTAAAACTGTTTTCTTACTTAAATCAAAATCACGTATCGTTTTCATAAATCCTCCATCTTTATTATTATAGCAGTTTTTAATCAAGAAAAAAAGAGCTTATCACTTGAGCTCTCTTTTTAGTAGTTGGCTTGTTCCATCCAGTATTTTGCCGTTCGAACCATTTGTTTAGAATAACCCATTTCATTATCATACCAAGCAACCACTTTAACTAACTCTTCCCCATCAACAGATGAAATTGCTGTAAGAAGTCCATCCACCAATGCACCACATTCTTCTCCAATAATATCACTAGATACGATTGGATCTTGTGTATACTTAAGTGTTTCATTACAATGATCTTTTAAAGCTTGATTAATCTCATCTACTGTAGCATGGCGACTCAGTCTTAATACTAAGTCAATAACAGAACCTGTCGTTACTGGAACACGCATTGCAGTTCCCTCTAGCTTTCCATCTAATTTTGGTAAAACTCTTCCAATTGCACTCGCAGCTCCAGTCGATGCCGGGATAATATTCGCACTTGCTGCACGACCACGGCGAGCATAAATACCTTTTTTATGCGCAACATCTAAAGTAGCTTGATCGTTGGTGTATGCATGCACTGTAGTCATAAAACCTTGCTCAATTCCAAATTCTTCATCTAAAACTTTTAAAACAGGTGCAAGGCAATTCGTGGTACAAGAAGCAGCTGAGATAATTTGTTCACTTCCATCTAAGTCTTGATGATTTACATTATAAACAATCGTCTTTGCATCTCCTTTAGCAGGCGCTGAAATCATCACTTTCTTCGCTCCTGCTTGAATATGGGCTTCTGCTTTTTTGACATCTGTAAAAAGTCCCGTACATTCCATCACTAAATCAATATTCATCTCTTTCCAAGGTAAAAGAGCGGGATCTTTTTCTGAAAGTATCTTGATATGACGACTTCCAACAATAATTTCTCCATCATTAAATGAAATTTCATCCACACGATATCTTCGATGTGAAGTATCATACTTAAGTAAATAAGCAAGCTGTTCGGCATCCGTTAAATCATTAATGGCAACAACTTCAAAAGAGCTATCTTCTTCCATTAATCGAAATAATAATCTTCCAATTCTTCCAAATCCATTAATTGCTACTCTAATCATCTTCATCTTCCTTTCTATTTTCACTATACCATATTAAAAAGAATCTTGTCGATTCTTTCTACAAAGTTTGACAATTATTTCACGTCAAAATAACTGCCGCCTACAAATTCTCTTAAAATGGAATCATCTGGAATATCTTCGGATGAAATGGGTAAAATTAAATGTAATAAATTGAGAAGTCTTTTGGCTTCTTCATAATAAGGTGAATCCTCTTTGACTGAATATAAAAGAGGTTCTGCATACGTTTTTAAAACACCCAACTCATAGATGAGTTCTGTGTTAAAAATTGTATCTGCTTCATCTTGATAAGGAAAGACATTTTCTTCTTCACCACTTCTTACATTAGGCCATGCTTCAAGCGTATGGGAAACGTCATACCCTCTTGTTCTGTTATCTCTTACAATTCTTCTTAAAAGACGATTATCTGTTGTTGAAAAACGATTTTGATTGTCAATTCTAAGTTCTGTTAAAGCAGATAGGTAAATTTTGTATTTCGCGTCTCTTGGAATACTTGGAAGTAATTTGCTATTGAGTGCATGAATTCCTTCCATTAAAAGAATGTCATTCTCTGCTAATTTCATCTTTTTATTAAATTCTTTTTTGCCAGCCATAAAATTATAAGTTGGAAGTAGAACTTCTTCTCCTTTGAATAAGCGTTCCATTTGTTCATCTAATAAGGAAAGATCCAAGGCTTTCAATGTTTCAAAATCATATTCACCAGTTGGAAGACGCGGTGTCTCATCACGATCTACAAAATAGTCATCCATTGAAATCATTTTTGGCGTTAAACCTAAGCTTCTTAAATACATGCATAATTTGTTGGTGGTAGTTGTTTTTCCAGAAGAAGAAGGTCCTGCTAAAAGAACAATTTTAATTTTTTTACTCTTCTTATAAATATCTTGAGCAATTTCTATAAGACGATTATTCTGAAGGGTCTCATCCATTCGAATGAGTTCTTTGACTTTTCCTGTTGAGACAAATTCATTCAAATCCGCAAGTGTCTCTATTTGCAAATTTTTTCCAAACTGCTTGGCTTCTTCAAACACTTCAAACATCAAAGGATGATGTTTGTATTTGCTGATTGCTCCTTTTTGATAGATGGTTGGAAACTGTAGTATAAGTCCATTTTCATTGACATAAGTCACATCAAAATCTTTAAGAAGAGAAGTCTCCACAGGCATTTGATGATAAAAATAATTATACAAGTTATCAAGACGATATATATTAATATAAGTATTGGTATTATATCGCATAATCTTGACTTTTTCTAAATCATTTATTTCCTTAAAATAACGAATCGCATCTAATCTTTCAACATTCATCTTTGTAATGGGTAAATTTCTATCCACAAGAAGTTGCATTTGCTTTTTAATCTCATCCACTTTCTCTTTTGTTAATGAAAAATTTGTCTCTATATAAATTCCTTTATCTAAAGAGTGTTCTACTGTAATAGAAGCACTTTTCCCATATAAATCTTTAATAGCTTTGAATAGTAAAAATGTAAGACCTGCAATATGCGTTCTAGAACCAATTCTTGACGTTAAATCAAAAAACAAAATCAGTGAATCTTCATCCACTGGATGATTTAACTCATAATAGACACCATTGACACTCGCAAGTAAAATAGGATATGAAAAATAAGCTTGAAAAGATTTGCTAATTTCTAATAGTGTTGTACCTTTTGGAACTTCAATTGTTTTATCAAAAACAGTAATTTTTATATTTTCTATCATGATTCCACCCTCTTATTCTATTTTAGTATAACATATTCTAAGTCTATCTTTCATTCTTTTTTAATTTTTTCTTGTGAATTTTGTCAGTATTTGAATCGTATGTTTTCATCAAAGATCTCTTATAATAAGAGTGGGTGATAAAATGAATTTAGTTCCAATGGTTGTTGAAAAAGAAATACTTGGTGAACGTAGTTATGATATTTTCTCAAGACTTTTAAAAGATCGAATTATATTATTGACAGGAGAAATCAACGACAACTGTGCAAATGTGATTGTAGGAGAACTTCTTTATTTGGACTCAATAAATCATGATCCTATTTCAATTTATATTAATTCCCCTGGAGGATCTATTACTTCTGGAATGGCAATTCATGATACGATGCAATTTATTCAAAGTCCAGTCTCCACTATTTGTATTGGAATGGCTGCATCCATGGCGGCGTTTTTATTGGCAAGTGGAGAAAAAGGAAAAAGGTTTTGTCTTCCAAACAGTGAAGTGATGATTCATCAACCACTTGGAGGAGCAGAAGGACAAGCAACAGAAATTCAAATCGCAGCTAAGCACATTTTAAAAATTAAGGAAAGAATGAATAAGATGCTTTCTAAAAACACAGGCAAACCTTTAAGTGTTATTGAACAAGATACAGAAAGAGATCACTTTTTAGATGCCCAAGAAGCAAAAGAATATGGTCTTGTTGATGAAATTTTAGAAAAAAAATAAATTTATAGAAATTTTTAATTTTTGGATAGTTTTTCTAAAACAAAAATGGTAAAAAGCCATTTTTTTCTTTTTTTTAAAGGTCTAAGTACCACAAATATTAAAAATGTCACTTTTGATAATCTTAAAAAAGCATGCTATTTTAAACCTCGTTAAGAAAAAAGGAGGGAGTTATGAAAAAAATATTAATATTCTTAACAATTTTAGGAGGAAGTCTTTTTAGTTTTTTGCCGAATGTTTTTGCTCAAACTGTTCAATTCTATGAAGCAGATTATGTTCCGACTGCATTTGTTGTTCGAGAAAAAAATGGAATACATTATTATCAACAAGGAAGATTTTTCAGAAGAAAAGACAATTATCAAATTGGATACTGTCTACAGCCATTTAATGATTTTAGTGCGGATGCTTCTTATGAAATCCAAGAAAAGCTCAATTCATTAGATGATGATACAATACGCAAATTAAAAGAAACTGTTGCGTTTGGTTATCCTATAGCAACAATGGATCCTGTCTATTATGTGGCAACACAACTTAGAATTTGGAAAATTGTAGAGCCAGAATATGATTATTATTTCACAGATGGACTCAATGGTCCAAGAACGGATAAATATAATCATTTCTTTGATTTACTTGATCGAGATATTGAAACTTATACAAAACCAAGTTTTAACAATCAAGCCTATAAAACAACAACAAATGGATATGTTCAAGTTGAAATGCCAACGAATGAGAGGTATGAAGATGTTATTCAAACCGATATTTCGTATGAAAGAAATGGAAATACAGTCACTTTTAAAAATATTCCAAAAGGAACTCATACTATTCAAGTTACAAGAAAGTTTAAGAAAAGAACAAACACACCAATACTTTTCTATTATCATGCAACAAGTCAATTATTAATGACTATTGGAGATTTAGAGGATATGCAATTTTCTTTTACAATTGAAGCTACGGATACATCTATTCATGTTGTAAAAATCGATAAAGATACAAAAAGTAAAATGGCAAGTGGAGATGCTTCTTTAATGGGTGCTTCATTAGAACTTTTTGATAGTCAAAATAAAAAGATTGCAACAGTGACATTGGATAAAAACTTAGAAGCTACTATTTCTGTTCAAGAAGGAAATGTCAACTATCTTCCATTTGGAACTTATACTTTAAAAGAAGTGAAAGCAGGAAAAGGATATTTGATTAACCAGCAAGGTATCCAAGTTACAATTGATGAAAAAAATCCCCATGTAGAAGTAAAGTTTGAAAACCAAGTTATTAAAAATCAAGTAACTATTCAAAAATACTTTGGGGATCAGCAAATCTTAAAAGGTGAAGCAAATATTATATTTGAAATTTATAACCAAAAGAAGGAACTTGTTAAGACAATTGTAACAAATCAAGAAGGTCTTGCTACCTTTTCACTTCCTTATGGAACTTACAACGTTCATCAAAAAACAACAACAGAAGGATACAAAAGAGTAGATGACTTTCAAATTCAAGTTACAAAAGATGGAGAAAAACAGCACTTTACATTGCAAGATATAAAAGAAGAAGAGGAAAAACCTGTTGAACCATCTATAGAAATTGAAGTTCCTAATACGCATTCACAGTCAAATACATCTATTTTCTTTATCATTTGTTCTATTTTAGGTGCTTTTTATGTGGAAAAGAAAACTTGGATTTAGCCTTTTAATATTACTCATTTATTTAAGTGGAATCTATTTACTATTCAAGAGTCAAAAAAACATAGAAACAAACACTGTTTTATCTTCTACTCTTCCCAAAATTAGTCTTGGAAAATTAAAAAAGGTTCAAGAGGAAAACGATACAAGTATTGGTCTTTTATCCATCCACAAAATTCACTTAGAAAAGAAGCTTTATCCTATTCAAGATTCCAAAAACAACATTGAGCAAAATGTAACAATACTAAAAGAATCAACCTATCCTAATGTAAGTGGAAGTAAGCTCTATCTTGCAGCACATTCAGGAACAAGTAAAAATTCTTATTTTGAGCAACTCGACCTATTATCAATAGGAGATAGTGTCGATATTATATTTGAAAATAAAAAATATACTTATCAAATTCATCAAATTGAAAAGCAAAGCAAAACAGGAAAAATAAAAATTACACCACAACCTTATTCACAAGTTATCTTAACAACTTGTGATCCCAAAGAAAAAAATCAACAACTTATTCTAATTGCCGATTTAAAAAAAGAACAGACATAATTATTTATCTGTTTCTTTTATTATTATTTGATTGTTTTCTAAACAAAAGTGAAGTGTATCACCATAATGGATGGATCCCTCAATAATTTTTCGTGCTAATAAACTCTCTATTGTTTTGCTCACAACTCTTTTTAATGGACGTGCTCCATAAGAAGCATCATATCCTTCTTCAATCAATTTATCTTTTACTTTTTCATCTAGGTCAAGATGAATGTCTCTATCTTGAAGACGAGTTTCCAAATCTTTTAGAATTTTTTCTAAAATTTGATACATCACTTCTTTAGAAAGTGGGTTGAAAATAATAATTTCATCAATACGATTAATAAATTCAGGTCGAAATGTTTCTTTTAGTTCCTTTAAAACTTCTTCTTTCTTTCCTTCTAGTATTGCTTCACTTCCAAGGTTGGATGTCATGATAATAATCGTATTTTTAAAATCAACTACTCGCCCGTTAGAATCTGTAATTCGACCATCATCTAATATTTGTAAAAGTAAATTAAGAACTTCTGGATGTGCTTTTTCAACTTCGTCAAATAAAACTATACTATAAGGATTTCTTCGAACGGCTTCTGTTAGTTGACCTCCTTCTTCATAACCAACATAACCTGGTGGAGATCCAATTAATCTTGAAACACTAAATTTTTCCATGTATTCACTCATATCAATACGAACCATATGCTTTTCATCATCAAATAAAGCATCGGCAAGACTTCTTGCTACCTCGGTTTTACCAACACCTGCTGAACCAAGGAAAATGAAGGAACCAATTGGACGGTTTGGATCTTTAATACCACTTCTTGATTTTAAAATTGCTTCACTGACTAGGTGAAGTGCTTCTTTTTGACCAATGACTCTTTTAGATAAAGTCTCTTCAAGTCTTAAAAGCTTTTCTTTTTCACCACTTAATAATTTGCTAAGAGGAATATTGGTCCATTTTGAAATGACTGTACAAATTTCTTCCTCACTGACAGTATCACTTAAAATTTTTCTTGCATCTTTCTCTTTTAATAATTGTAATTCTTTTTCAAGGCGAGGAATTTCACCATGTCTTAAGCGAGCCGCTTTTTCAAGATCATATTCATTCTCAGCCTGTTCTAAGTCAAAGCGTGTTTTTTCTAATTCTTGTTTTTTTGCTTGTAATTCATTCAAAATATTTTTCTCTTCTTGCCAAGAAGTGCTTAATTTTTCTTCCTCTATCTTTAATTTTTGCAATTCTTCTTGGATTTGTTCTTTTCTTTTCAAAGACAATTCATCTTTTTCTTTTTTGATGGCTTGCTGCTCAATTTCAAGCTGCATAATCTTTCTAGTTAAACTATCCAGTTCATTTGGAACAGAATCCATCTGAACGCGAATTGTAGCACAGGCTTCATCGACTAAATCAATAGCTTTATCTGGAAGATAACGATCTGTAATATAACGATTAGAAAGTGTCGCAGCAGCAACTAATGCTTTATCATGAATCGTTACTCCATGATGAATTTCAAATCGCTCTTTTAATCCTCTTAAAATAGTGATGGTATCTAAAACAGTTGGCTCATTGACTTTAATTTTTTGAAATCTTCTCTCTAATGCACCGTCTTTTTCAATGTATTTGCGATACTCATTTAAAGTGGTTGCACCAATCACATGAATTTCTCCACGAGCAAGCATTGGTTTTAAAATATTGGAAGTATCCATAGCACCTTCTAAATTTCCAGAACCTACAATCGTATGAATTTCATCAATAAATAAAATAATTTGCCCTTCGCTTTTTTGAATCTCTTTTAAAACATTTTTTAAACGTTCTTCAAATTCACCACGATATTTAGCACCCGCTATTAAACTTGCCATGTCAAGTTCCCAAATAGTTTTATCCTTTAAACTAGATGGAACATCTCCTTTGACAATTCGAAGAGCAAGACCTTCAACAATCGCTGTTTTTCCAACACCAGGTTCACCAATTAAAACTGGGTTGTTCTTTGTTTTTCGTGATAGAATCCTTGTAATAGAACGAATTTCTTCATCTCTACCGATGACTGGATCAATCTTTCCATTTTTAACAGCTTCATTAATATTACGACCATATTTTTCTAAAACATTTTCTTCTTGTTCTTGATTTTGATACATCATACTACCTCCTTTTCGTTTCTTATTATACACCAATTTTAGCACTTGTCAATAAAGAGTGCTAAAAAAGGAAGCAAAAGGAACTATTTTTGGCTTAATACTTCCTTTGCTTTTTCAAGTTGTGTATCATCGCTTTCTAATCCTGTAGTCAAATACTCTTCACTTTGCGCTACTTCAATCATCGGCTCAACTCCAACTTCATTAATCCAATTTCCTTTTGCTGTATACCATTTCTCAGTTGTATATTTAATGGTTGATCCACTCCTTAAAGTCATACTTTTCTGAACAGTTCCCTTTCCATAAGTCGTTATTCCAATAATACTAGCTCCATAAACTTCCTTCATACAAGATGTTAAAATTTCTGCTGCTGAAGCACTAGATTCATTAGCAAGAACAGCAATTGGATATGTTCTTTTCTCATTACTCAATCCATATATTTTTTTCTTCTTCCCCTTTTCTTCAATTTGATACATCACTTGTTTTTTTGTTAGAAAAAGCGATAAAATTTCAGAAACTTGAGTTAAGTGTCCCCCTGGATTATCCCGAACATCTAGAATTAAAGAGTCTATTTTATTCTTCTCTAATTTTTGGAGTTCTGCTTTAAATTGTTTCGCAGTATTTGCAGCAAAAATATCAATTTTCAAATAACCTATTTTTTTATTTTCCTGTTCATAAACTTTGGATGTAACAGATGTAATTTCAATCGTATCTAAAACAATTTTTAACACTTTTTCTTCATCTTGTCTTTGAACTTTCAACTCAATTGTTTCGCCTTTTTTTCCTTTCATCCGTTGTACAACTTCATTTAAATCTAAATCAGTAATATCTTGTCCATTAATCGCTTTTAAAATATCTCCATCTTTTAATCCAGCCTTATCTGAAGGACCTTTTTTTATGGTATCTACAAATGTAATCACTCCAGCTTTATAACTGATTGTTGTTCCAAGACCAACATATTCTCCATCCACTGTTTGATTAAAACTCTCTGACTGAGTTTGATCAAGATAACTTGAATAAGGATCGTCCAAATAATTAATCATTCCAGCAATTGCTGCATCAATTAAATCCTCTTTATTTACCTTCTCATAATAGTTATCTAAAATATCATCATAAGTTGTCACTAATTCTTCTAAATCTTTAGGAACCGATGAAGAAATTGTTTTTCCTTTTACAAAGTTTGCAACATTTCCAATAATAAATCCAAAAAGAATGGAAATTATCATAATTATGATGACTTCTAAATAGTTAAATCCTATCTTTTTTTCAACAATGATTTCACGAACATTATTTTTTTCTTTTTGTGACACTATCTTCACCCCTTATCTTTTTTATCATATCACAAATATGCTCTTTTTAGAACTTTTAAAACGCAAATAAAAATTCCCAAAAAAATGGGATTTTATTATTGGTATTGTTCTGTGAACTTTTTAATTTCATCTTCAGTTTCAATATAATCAACTACTTCCTTATTCTTTATATGAAGAAGAGTTGGACCATTTATTTTAATATCACTTGCTTTTTCTGGTTTTTTATTGCTTTCATCTCCTTGTAGTCCTTTATTAAAAGCACTTGCAAGATTGACCGTATAAAGCTTAATTTTTGAAGCACTTATTAGAGAGCTTGCAAGAGAGGAAAGCGTTGTTTTTTCATCGTTTTTGTCAAAGCAAAGCACAAGATATTCTTCTTCACTCATTGAAAAAACTTCTCCTAAAATAATCTCACTATATTGAATTGTTACAAGATTATTGTCTACCTTTGTACTTTTTATATATTTATTTCTCTTAACAAGAAAGGAAGTAAAAAAATACATTCCTGCTAGAAAAAGAATAACAATCAAAGTATATAAAATTATTTTTGTTCCTTCATTCATTTCATGTTTTTTCATTTTCAAATCACCAAGTCAAGTATATCATAGTCAAAAACAAAAATAAACACTTCGTGTGTTTATTTCATGGTTGGTAAAACGCTAATAGATGTAGCTACTTCAATTAATTCATCTTGATTTAAAACATCGCTCACTAAATAGTATTCCATGTCACTTGTAACCCAAGAAAGAGAATTTTCTGCTAAAGCACCTACAGTATCCATAAACTGAAATGGATCACCATAAGTTGGAACAATTGTTAAATCATCTTCTTTGCTCACAGTCTCTTCTACTAATACAAATGGTTTTTCTCCTTCAAATGTTAAAATAACTCTTTCTCCATTTGCTTTTGTTACTTTTTCCTCATTGGCAAGTTTTGTTCCTTCTGGAATAACTAAAGGATAAATGACGTCTTCAATAACACTTGTAGGTTTTACACTTTCTTCAACTGTAGCTGTTTTCATTGATTCTTCTAAAGTAAAATAGTTGTCTTTAAAACTTGGTTTCCAATCAATTTTAGAAAAACTCATCGTCATCTCAGGTACATCATTATCATTATAAACTTTAACTGTTTTTAAATTTAAGTCTTTATCAAAAATGACTTCTTGTTTTTTTAAGTTTCTATTATTCGGATAATTGACAGAACTTGTAAAAACATAAGAATTCTTTTTTTCTTTAAAAGTTCTAGTTTGATCATTTTTTAAATCATTTACAATGGATTCTAATAAATAAATTTGAGAATTGTTATATGGCCAATCACTTTGAAATTTAAAACTTTTATTCAGTGACGGAGTTAATACATAAACTGCTGTATCATTTTTTAAAATAATTTGTTCATGATTATTCGCATCATTTTTTAAGCTAACTTTATAATAGTTATCTTTTTGATAAGATGTATTGACAGTATAATTATAAATATCATCATTATTAACAATTTCTAATTTTCCCTCCAAATAATATGCTTTAGCATTTTTCACTTTATTTTCTAAATCTTTCATCATATCTTTTTCGCCATATTTTCCACATCCTGTTATACAGAATAAACAAATTATTGTCATAAAAAGACAAATTTTTTTCATTCTTTCACCTCAATTTTAGTTTTCATTACACTATATGGCATTTTTTTTTAAGTATTCATGAATATTTTTTGAAAATTAACACATTCTAAAAACAAAAGTAAAGGAGGATTTTATGGAAATTATTAAGAAAATAGCACTTGTGCTTATTATTATTGGTGCATTAAACTGGGCACTTGTTGGACTTTTCGATTTAGATCTTGTTGCTACTATCTTCGGAAGTTCTGATAATATGTTAGCACGAATTGTCTATATTATTATAGGAATTTGTGGTCTTATTTGTATTCCTATTTTATTTGATGATTTAGAAAAAAAATAGAAGGACTCGCTTCTATTTTTATTTTTCAGTAATAGTTACTTTTACTTTTTTCGTCTTAGATGAGTAAGAAAGCCTTACATCATCACCGCTTACTTTTACTTCTACTTCATGGGTTCCTGGTTCAAAACCTTTTAAATCAATGTATGGATGAATCGATGAATTTTCAAGTCCATCAATGATATCTTTACTTCCTTTGACAACTACTGTTACCATACTATCTGCTTCTGTCACGGCTTGAACTTTATACTTTTCATTTAAATTTTCAGTTGCAATATGAATACCTGCAAATTCTTTTGAAGCTAGATTATCAACGGTTACTTTAACCGTAACTGTTTTTTGACTAATTTCAGTAACACCAGTTGGTTTTTGTAAAGTTACCGTAAAGTCTTTGTCTTGATTAAGTCCATCTACATTAATTTCTACTGGAATAGAATCAATGGATGAGAGAACTTCCTCACTACCATAAATCGTTACATTGTTAATAGACGAACTCATTGATTTGATAGATTTTCCGAAAGCAAGTTCTCCATTTGGAACAATCTTTAATGGAACTTCTTTACTTGGAGATGTAATCGTTACTTTAGCTTTAACTGTTTTTGGAACAATTTCAACATTCATAACCTTTCCATCTGTATCGTAAGCTTTCAAAGCAACATTGTCTAATGTAACATCACCAGCTGTTGGATTCGCTAAATTATCAACATCAATCAGTGCTTTAACAGAAGCAACTTGCTCCAATTTATAAGCAGCACCTTTTACTATAACTTCACTACGATCAAGTTCAACATTTTCAATATTTAACTTTGTATCTAAACTGTCTTTATGTAATATATCTGTTGTTAATGCTTTAGTTTGAGAGACTTTTTCATAAATTGTTACATTTATTTCACTTGGATCTAGACGATAATCTAATGATTTTAAACGTTGAGAATATTTAAGTGTTACTTTGTGTGTTCCAGGTTTGAGTCCTGTAAGATCAACTGTTACTCCACCAGATGGAGATTGTTTCGCTAAGAAAATATGACGTTTTTGCCCAACTAATGTAATATCAACAGACTTTGGTAATCCCTCGATTACATAAGCTTCTTCATTATAAGTTGCAGTCACTGGTTGATTATATAGAATTTCTGCATATTGATCAATTAAAGTATTACTCTCACCATCTAAAATGAGAAAAATACCAAAAGCAAGAAGAAGTGAAATAACAATTAAAGTTTGCTTTTTACCTAAAAACCTTTCAACGTTTTTACTATTTGCTTTAAAAAATTCACTGATTCTTAAAATAATTTTTGTAATTGGTGTGATGAGCCATTTATCAAAGAATAAACCAATATGACGAAATAAATTTTTGATGCTTTTAGTTATTTTCTTCATAAATCTCTTCCTCTTCTAATGCTTCTTCATCGATATTCATATCTTGTTTTGGTTTTAGCTCATCAATTAACATCATCCGAACATCATCGATTGTTAAATTATAGAATAACTCTCCTTTAACAGTAATGGATAATCTTCCCGTCTCTTCTGATACAACAAGAGCAATGGCATCTGTTTCTTCAGCAATACCAAGAGCTGCACGGTGTCTAGTACCAAGACGTTTAGAAATTTTACTACTGCTGCTTGTTGGAAAAACAGCTCCTGCACAAGTAATTCTATCTCCTTGAATAATTACTCCACCATCATGAAGTGGATTATTTGGGAAAAAGATAGAAACTAATAAGTCACTCGTAATATCACCATAAATCTTTTTAGCTTTATCAATATAATTTCCAAGACTAATATCTCTTTCAATAACAATTAAAGCACCTATTCTTTGTTTTCTTAACTGATCAGCTGCCTGTACAATTTCGTAAACCAATCTTTCTCTTTCGTCAACAGTTAAGACTTTATGTCTACCTAAAAGTTGACTCCTTCCAAGTTGTTCTAAAATATTTCTAATTTCTGGTTGAAAAATAATAATAAGAGCAAGTGGTCCCCACATAATAATATATTCAAGAAGTACTCCGACTGTCGTAAATCCAAAAAAATCACTAGCGAGTTTTAATAAAACAATAATAATAACTCCCTTAAATAAAAGTGTTAATTTAACATTACTTCGAATATTTTTTAAAATAATGTAAATAAGCATCCAAACAATTGAAATATCAACAATTTTTTTGATAATTGAAATAATAGTAGACACATTTATAAGCATTTTTTAATTCTCCTTCAATTTTTTACACATAAGTTACAGTATATCTTATTTCACAATTGATTTCAAGTTTATTGTTTTTCTGTAGCAACTGGTTCAACGGATGGTACTTTTACAACTGGAATAGCAACAACGGATGATGTAGGCACTTGTGATTGAACTGGTTGTGCCATAGGTTGTTCAGTAACAACAGGTTGTACTGGTTCTTGTTGAATCGGTGTGGTTTGTGGCATTTGTGGGGCAATTGTTGGGATTGTTGGTGCTTGTTCTTGCACATTCTGAACTGGAACAGGTGTTGGTTGTGGTACTTCTACTACAGGTTGAGCTGGAGCAGTTTGCTGAAATTCAGGTACTACTGGAGTAGCTTCAGCCACATTTATTTGCGGAGTTTCTACTTGTTGAATCGGTATTTGTGGTGTTGTAGCAGTTACAGGAGACTGTTGTAAAACATCTTGAACTGGTGCTATATTTTGTTGAGTTTCACTCTGATATGAAGCTGTTGGAGCCGTATTGGCTACTGTAGGAGATGAAATATTCACTTCTGATACAGGAGTTACAATTGTCTGTTGAGGTACTTCGTTCACAATAGGTGCTACTTCTTGAGGAACAACTGGTGTAGCAATTGGTGCTTGATATTGTTCTTGAGTCATTTGTGGTTGAAGTATCGTTTGATTTTCACTAACCGGCATTGAAACTGGCGCTACTTGAGCTGGAGTAGCAACTTGAGTTGCAATATCTTGTGCAACAACATTTTGACCTGCACCTTCTGGCACTGTCGCATACTTTTCTTTTTCTTTCTTGCCTTTAATCTTTCGCTCAGCTAAATATCCAACACACGCAAAAAGTAAAATAACACATAAAACAACAGTTGCAATATACAAAGGACCATCTAATGTATCCCTAAAAAAAGAAATAATTCCATCCATTTATCTCACCCTCTATCCTTCTATTAATATCATAACATTTCACATGTTATATTTCAAGTTTGAAGTTTTTGTCATTCAAAATTTTTTTAAATTTTATTCTATTCTTGTCTTTTAAAAAATTATTTTTATTCTGTTTTTGAAGTAAATTTTTATGCTAAATTTCATTCAAATTATTTATTTTTATATTGACATTAAATTATTCTCTTTATATGCTATAATAGAATGGAAGGTAAATAGTATGGATATAATGGCTTTAATTGATAAATATATAGAAGCAGCTGTAAAAAAGAACAAATTAGAAAAAATGGTAAAAAGCACTAATTTATTTGAAGAGTATGAAAAATTTGAAGAAAATACATTATTCTCTGCTAATAAACTAGGAATTGAAAAAGAAAATAACCATCATCCTAAATATTATAAGGAAACCAAACGCAACATAAAAAGTGAACTAAATCAAGTAATATATTTATTAAAACATACTTATCAATCATATTTACAAACTGTTGAAAAAATGAATCAAGTTGAAATTAAAGAAGCCACTATTCAACTTTCTGTAAAAGTAGACGAGATTCAAAAAGAACTTTCTCTTCTTGAGAAAAAAAGTTCATCTAATCTTTCTAAAAAAGATAAAAATTCAGCAGATTGTTGTTTAGAAATTGAAAAACTGACATCATCATTACGTTATTATCATTCATTTATTTCAGATTTAACTAAAAGAGTCGCAAAAAACTAATAGCAAAGTCTATATTTATAAAAATGCAAGATTACTACATTGCATTTTTTATTTTCGTATTTGTGGTATGATTACAATATTACCTAAAAATAATTTATGATAAATGATTATATATTCAATAAAAACTCGAACGAATCAATGAGCTAAAAAGTCCGAGTTTGGTATTCATCTGGTGCCGATTATAGGATTTGAACCTACGACCTACGCATTACGAATGCGTTGCTCTACCAGCTGAGCTAAATCGGCGTTTTGTATTATTATAGCAAACTAATTTAAACAGTTCAATATTCAGTTTACTTTAAATTTTATTTGCGTTAATTTTTATTTGGAATTCCGTTTTATTAAAAAAAACTGCAATAAGTATGTTTATAATAGTATTTATGTTTCTTTGCCAAGAAGGAGGAATTAAAATGAAAGACTGGAAACATTTAACATTAGAACAAAGAAAAGTAATAGCTAATGGAATTTCACATAAGTATAAAGTTAAAGAAATAGCTGAAGCATTAGGATATGATCCAACTAGTATTTCTAAAGAAGTAAAAAGAAATAGAGAATCTATTACTATAGGAAAAAATATTACTAATTGTAAGAAAACAAATAGATGGCCTTATGTTTGTAATGGATGTAACAAAAAATATAATAATCAATGTGTTTTTACAAAGTACAAATATGATGCAGTGAAAGCACAAAAG
>CANQHD010000014.1 GCA_947623625.1 uncultured Bacilli bacterium | reverse complement strand
TATAAAAAACAGATAAAAAATCTTGTATATTTCTATCTGCCTATCTTTGGTTCATACCCAAACTTTCGGAAGAACCTCAATAGAATAATCTCTTTTTTATTTGCGGTATTCAAAATAATAGTCTAAAATTCGAACCATATCTCCTTCTTCAATCCCAAGTTTTTCTAAAGCATCATCAATTCCCATTTTTCTTAATTTATTTGCAAAGCGATAAGCAGCTTCTTCGCTTGAAAACTTTGTCATTTTAAAGAGTTTTTCTATTTTATCTCCAGAAATAACATAAGTATCGTCTTCTTTTGTAATAGTAAATGGTTCTTCTTTTTTAAAGGTATATAAAACATGACTTTCAAAAGCATCTTCTTCATAAAGTGCTTCTTCTTGAGTGCCTTCTAAAAGTGTATCCAAGTAATCTATGACATCCTGTAATCCTTTTCCTTCTTGAGCAGATACTTGAAATATTTTTAAATTGGGATATTTTTGTTTGAAAAGAGAAAGATTTTCTTCTGATCCATCTAAATCCATTTTATTGGCTAAAACAACTTGAGGTCTTTTTAAAAGTTTCGGGTTAAATGCTTCCAATTCATGATTGATTTTCTCGTAGTCTTCTATTGGATTTCTTCCTTCACTTCCTGAGATATCTAAAACATGCAAAATGACTTTGGTTCTTTCAATATGTCTTAAAAATTGATCGCCTAATCCTTCACCTTGGCTTGCTCCTTCAATAAGTCCTGGAAGATCTGCTATGACAAAACTATGCCCATTTCTTGCTTTGACAACTCCTAAGTTAGGAGAAAGTGTCGTAAAGTGATAAGCAGCAATTTTGGGTTTTGCACGAGATACTTTTGAGATAAATGTACTTTTTCCAACACTTGGGAAACCAACAAGTCCAACATCCGCCAAAAGTTTTAGTTCTATTTTTAAATTGCGAACTTCACCTGGTTCTCCATTCTCAGAAAAATTAGGAGCTGTATTTTCATGAGTTTTAAAAGCGGTATTTCCTCGTCCTCCACGACCACCTTTTGCAATTAACGCTTTGGAGTCTTTTTCTTTCAAGTCCGCTATGATAAGTCCTGTATCTAAGTCTGTTACGATGGTTCCTTGAGGAACTTTTATATAAAGATCTTCTGCATTTTTTCCCTGTTGATTTTTTCCTTTTCCGTTTTCTCCCTTTTCTCCTTTAATTAACTTTTGATAACGTAAATCAAGAAGCGTATGTAGCCCTGTATCAACGATAAAATAAACATTGCTTCCATCTCCACCGTTTCCGCCATAGGGTCCTCCTAAAGGAACATATTTTTCTCTTCGAAAAGCAGTACAACCATCTCCACCTGATCCTGCAATAATTTTTAAGGTCACTTCATCAACAAACATAAACACACCCTCTTTTTTAGTATAACATTATTTTTGAAATACTTTCGCTTTTTTTAACTCTGGTACTGAATAGCCCTCTTCTATTTGACAAATACGTATTAATTGTTTTTTGGATTGTTGATTTAATTTTTTCATATCTTGATCAAACATTCTCTCTTTTGGCAATATACTTCTCATAGCTTTAGCATGCTGATATTCTTCTAAAGTAAGGGGTGGCAAGTTTTTTAAAAGTTGATTGGTTTCCGTATCTTGTCCTGGTGTTAAGAAAATACAAGACTTACCATCTACTGATTTTAATTGATTTCGTGTTACAAACAAGTAACTTTTCTTACAAGTGATATCACGAATCATTTTTTTCCCATTCACCTCTAATAAATTTACTGCATGTATTGGTACTTTATCATTTTTTCTTTTACCACACAATACAAATGAATTTTTAAACGGATAATAGTCTAAAAATTCATCAAAAAGTGCTGAGATATGTCTACAACATCCAACACCACTCATAATACGCTTTCCTGTTAAAATCTCTAAATTATGCTTATAATCTGCAGCATCATACTGAAAGCTTCCCTCTTGAGAAAAAGCGCCATTCCAAAGTGCTCTTTCAAAATAATCTGCAACTTCTAAAGGATTTGTTATTTCATAATTCAAAAATATATCAACTACTCGTGATAAATAATCATTATATAAAAAACGTAATTCTCGTATATCGCTTTGTTTTAATAAAAATTGATTATGATGATAATAATCTTCTACCTTTTTCTTTAAGCAATGAGCAATTCCAACCATTGGTACTAGCGAAATTGCATATTTAGAATGTGTTTGCTGCATTACTTCAAAAGCTGTAACCCCCGTCATTGCATTAATTCCTAGTGACAATAATTTACTTTTAAATTCATTATTTTCTAATACATCAACAACTTTTTCCATCCATATTCCCCCTTAAATTCCCCTATATTATAACTCATTATCCCTTTTTTTTCAAGAAAAAAAGTATGACTCAATCATACTTAACTTTAACTATTCTGCTACTTTATAAACTGAAGCACATTTTTTATCTCGTCCAAGTCTTTCATATTTTACAATACCATCAACTGTTGCATAAATTGTATCATCATTTCCACGTTTTGTATTCGTACCTGGATAAATTTTCGTTCCTCTTTGACGATAAAGAATACTTCCAGCAGTTACAAATTCTCCATCACTTGCTTTAGCACCAAGTCTACGTCCAATTGAATCACGTCCATTTGATGTAGAACTTTGTCCTTTTTTATGAGCGAAGAGTTGAATATCTAATGCTAAAAATCTCATTTGGTTTCCTCCTTACTTTATAACAATATAATCTTTATATTTTTTTTCTAATTCTTTTAACATTCGAATCATATTTCGAATTAAAGTCTGTGTTATTTTATCTTGTTTTAAATTTTTAATGGATAAACCTTTTGCACTCGATAAATAGGTAAGACACTTATTATCAAAAGACAAACAGGCATTAATCGTCGTTGTTACAATGCTGGATACTGCACTACAAACAATATCTTTTCCGTATTCATCGTACATTGCATGTCCTAAAACTTGTATCCCTTCAAAAATTTGATTTTCTTTCGTAATTTTTACAGTAATCATAACACATTATCCATTAATTTTTGTAATTTCAATCTTTGTATAAGGTTGGCGATGCCCTTGTGTTTTACGGTTAGAACGGCTTTTACTTTTGTATTTAAAAATGCGAATTTTTTTATTCTTACCATTTTTTAATACTTTACCAGTAACCGTTACACCTGTAAGATAAGGACTTCCGATTTTTGCATCTAACATAAGAACTTGGTCAAAAACAACTTCATCACCTGCTTCAGCGTTTAGTTTTTCAACATAAATCTCGCTTCCTTCAGACACATAGTATTGTTTTCCACCTACTTTAATGACTGCTTTCATTTTTCTACCTCCTTTATTTCACTAAAGACTCGCTTTTAAGGTACAGAAATTTCTGTTTTTACCTTTTCAATGCGGTTTACAGCATGAGGCCACAAACACTACTGATTCTATCATAAATTTCGATGTTCGTCAAATAAAACTATTTCTCTTTTTTAGAAAGACCGTCTATCGCATTTAAAACTTCAATTGGAACGGCAAAAATAATTGTATTGGATTGATCGGAACTGATATCGTTTAATGTGGATAATGTTCGAAGATGAAGAGCTCCTGGAACACTTCCCATTAAAGCAGCTGCTTCTCGTAAATTTTCTGCTGCTTCTATTTCTCCTTTACTTTTGGTGATTACAGCCATTTTTTCTCGCTCTGCTTCAGCAACTTTAGCAATCACTCTTTTCATCTCTTCTGGTAAAGAAACATCTTTTAATTCAACATTTTCAACTTGAATTCCCCAAGGATCCGTTGCTTTATCAATGACTGTGCAAATTTCTGATGAGATTTTTTCCCGCTCTGATAACAACTCATCTAATGTCACCGAACCCACAATATTACGCATAGTCGTTTGAGCAAGTTGACCAACTGCATAATTAAAATTTTCTACTTCACAAATTGCTTTTCCAGCATCAAAAATTTTATAATAAATGACAGCATTGATTCGTATAGACACATTATCTTTTGTAATCGCTTCTTGCTCTGGCACATCCACAGCCTTCGTTCGAATATCGATTTTTTGATAAGATTGAAAAATAGGTAAAACGATTTTCCATCCTGGTTGCAATATCTTCTTAAACTTACCAAAATTAAATAAAATCCCCCTTTCATATTCATTGATTTGCTTAATAGATGTGATGAACACAATTAAAATAATTATAACTATTAATAACCACATAATAACCTCCTACTTCTAAATTTATACGTAAAAAGAGCATATTTATGCCCTTGATACGTACTTACCATCTTTTGTTCCAACAAGAATTTCTTCACCTTGTTCAATGAAAAGTGGCACTTTAATTGTCATACCTGTTTCAAGCTCCGCATCTTTCATAGCAGATGATGTTGTATTTCCTTTTACAGCTCCTTCTGTGTGAACAACTTTCATAACAACTTTATCAGGTAAATTCATTCCCAACATTTCCCCTTCAAAGAAAATGATTTCTACTTCTAAGTTTTCTTTTAAAAATTTAGCATCTTCTTTAATAACACTTTTATCGAGTTCTATTTGCTCATAATCTTGCATGTTCATAAAGTAGTATGTATCTCCCATATTGTATAAAAATTGCATTGTCTTCTTCGCAATATGGGCTGTTTCTACTTTCACACCAGCATTAAATGTTTTCTCAACGATAGAACCCGTTCTTAAATTTTTCATTTTAGCTTTAACAATTGCAGCACCTTTTCCTGGTTTTACGTGTTGGCTTTCTAAAATCATATAAATGCCGCCTTCAAACTGAATTGTTAATCCCGGTTTAAAATCATTTGAATTAGTCATTTCTCTTCGCCCCTTTCACTCTTCCAGAAAATGCATATTTTCTGTCTTCTCTTTTCTTCACTAAAACAGACTCTTTTGCTGTTTCATTTGGATGTGAATAGCTATTTGCTTGAGCATTTATCAACTCTAAAATAGCATTCGGATTTGGAAGAAAAGGATTTATTTGTGCATCTTTTTTCATCGTTCATTCTCCTATTTCTTTTCTTTGTGTGTTGTATGTTTTCCACATTTTGGACAATATCTATTGAGTTCTAAGCGTTCTATCGTATTTTTAACATTTTTTTCAACACGATAGTTTTCTTCATTACATACAGTGCAAATGAGTGTCTTTTTTTGACGATTACCTACTTTTGCCATTGTCTTTTCCTCCTTTTTCTTATTTTAAGTATATCAATTCAATTTTTTCATTGCAAGTTACTGATTTAATTCTTTCAATAACTCAATTGTTTTTCGCATCTCAAGATCATATGTAATCATATCAAGGCCACCGAAGTTCTTAATCAACTCATCTTTTTCCATCTGATATTTTTGAGCCAATTCTTCTGCTTCTTTATCCGCATCTTCTGGACTGACTTCTATTTTTTCAAGATTCATAATCTCTTCTAACATTAAGCGATATAAAACATTTTGAAAAGCCTCTTTTTCGAATTGTTCTTTTAATGTTTTTTCATCAGAATGGGTATATTGATAAAATAAATCTAGACTAATACCTTGCATTTTCAAGTTTTCTTCCATGCGGTGCATCATTCTATCAATTTCTTCATCAATCATCTCTTCTGGAATATCGACATCGACATTTTTAGAAATTGTTTCTAATAAATTATCAATGTAGTTATTTTCTGCATCCATTTCTTTTTGAGCCTTTATATTTTTTTCAATTTCTTCTTCTAGGCTTTTCTTATCGTTAATTCCTTCCATTGCAAGATCATCAAAGAAATCTTTATCCAGTTCTCTTTCTACCTTTTCTTTGATTTCATTGACTTTAACTTTGAAAGTTACTTCTTGTCCTTTTAACTCTTCACTTGGATAATCTTCTGGGAACGTAACTTGAATATCTTTCTCTTCTGCTATTTTCATTCCAATGAGTTGTTCTTCAAACCCAGGAATGAAAGTATGACTTCCAATTTCAAGTGAATAATTTTCTGCTTTACCACCCTCAAATGGTACTTTGTTATGGAATCCTTCATAATCAATAATCGCAAGATTTCCTTCTTCTACTGTTCCTTCTGTTTTCGTAACCATTTCTGCAAAACGATCGAGTAAATGATGAATCTCATGTTCAATTTCTTCTTGAGAAACTTTTACTTCTTCTCTTTTTACATGAAGATCTTTATAATTTTTAATATGAACTTCTGGTTTTGTAATGATTTTAAACACAAAACTAACTCCATTTTCATCTATTGATTTTAACTCAACATTGGGTTGTACCACTGGTATTAATTTACTCTCAAGTAATGCTTTTTCATATGCTTTTTGTAAGCAATTATCAGCAGCATCTAAAAATAAACTTTCTTTTCCAAACTTTTTTTCATAGACACTTCTTGGACATTTTCCTTTTCGGAATCCATCAACAGTTATTGTCTTATTCTTTTTATTAAATGCATCATCAACAGCTTTTGTCCAATCAGCACCTTCAATTTTTACTTCTACTTCATGTGTAGATTGATTTGTTTTTTTCGCCATAATATTCCTCCAATACGTTATATTATACATGGTTTTGCACACCATTTCAATAAATTTATAATAATCACTCAAAAATATTTTTTACAATATGAAGCGTTATTTTTGCCACTAAATTGTAAGAATCTCAAGAAAAAATCTTTATGCCACTATTTATTTTCTCTTCATCTTCTATGATATATGGAGTTAAATCACTTCCATCATATTGATAATTACTAAAACTCCAAAGCATTTTCATTAAAACTCCATACCCCTCTTCTTTAATATAAGGTGGATAATAGCCTCCTTTTAGTTTAGCTAAAATTTCATGATAAGCCTCTCCATCGTTTCCAAGCAATCCTAAAAGTAGAAAATTGTAGACATAAGAATCCATTGCCGGATCAATCAACCCATTTTCATCTACAAAAGGATAGATAAGTCCATGATAAAGATCAATAGGATGACTTCCTACCTGGACATTATCTAAATCACAAAAACTAATGGAGTCTGTTTGGGGATGATATAAGATATTTTCTGTTCGAACATCTCCATAAACAATTTCTAGAGTATGAAAGTAATTGAGTTTTTCTTTTATCTGTTTTAAATACTTGATTTTTTCTGCTTGAGAAAAGGCGCAGTCTGAAAAAGTAATACTTTCTTCATCATAACTCATATCATAGCCAATAAAGCTATCTTGATAACTGATTGTATTTAAAATAGAGACTTGATTCTGAAAGGGCTCTGTTAGAGCAAGAGAAGTTATTTTTGCCAATTTATTTTCTCGAATACGCTCCTTTTCCTTTTTTGTTAAATTATAATAACCAAAGTTTTCACGAAAAATTTTCCGAGCAATTGGTTGCCCATCTTTATCTTTTATAAATTGAATAAAGCCTTCACTGCCACTTTTTAAGGATTTTTGAACAAGTGCGTATTCTTCGTGTGTTATTTCTTTATCGGATATTGATAACATTTACTTCACTACTTCCTTTTAAGATACTTTGTTAAATAATTTCCACTATATTGATGCGCTCTTTCTGCAATTGCCATTTCTCGAAGTGTTCTTTTTCCAGTTTTCTCTATTTCTCTTGGTTTCCAACCTTGATGAAGTTTCACTAAAATCTCAAAATACTCTAATCCTGTTATTTCACTAAGTGTCACTAAATTCAACATATAAGCATCCACACCTGGCTCATAAAATCCATCTTTTCTAAAGGGTTGTAATTCATAAGGAACCAAATCAGATGGATATTCTTCTATTTGCATATTATCTAAGTCGCAAAAACTGACGACTCCTTTTCTTGAATCAACTAATATATTCGCATTACTAACATCTCCATAAACAATTCCTTCTTGATGAAACGCCTCTAGCTTTTTCTCAACTTCTGTCATTGAATCAATAAAACCTGGAATGGAAAATGAATGTTGATAAAGTGGTTTGGCATATGGATTACAGGTCATATCATAACCTACAAATCTTCCCTCACAACTGACGCTTCTTATGATTTTAACTTCATTGGGAAAATGCTCTAGTTGATATAGACGAACGACTTTTTGTCGTTTATTTTCTCGCATTCTATCTCGTTCAATCGGAAGTTTTTCACGGCATCCTAAATCATTTCGAAAGATTTTTCGTGCATAATATTGATGATTATTTTTTAGAAAAAGAATGCCACTTTCACTTCCACCCTTTTTTGCTCTTTGCCTCATTGCTATTAACTCTTCTTGTGTTACTTTTAAATCTGGTAAAACTCTCACCTAAAACGCCCCCTAAAATTTTTAAAACATACTATAACACAAAGTCCTCTAATACGCAAGAAAGAATGCTTCGGGTGCATTCTTTCATCTTTTTCAAATTTTACTTATTTGCTCCATTAATTTGGCTCATTACTTCACTGGCAAAGTTTTCCTCTTTTTTCTCAATACCTTCACCAACTTGATAACGATACATTGCTTTAATAGTTGCCTGATTGTTCTTTGCAAATTCCTTGATATTCATACTAGAATCTTTAATAAATTCTTGTTCTTCCAAACAAATTTCTTTATAGAATTTATTAAGACGTCCAACAACCATTTTTTCAGCTATATCAGCAGGTTTTCCTTCATTCATAACTTGCTCTTTAATCACAGCACTTTCTCGATCAATCATTTCTTTTGGAACAGAATCACGATTTAAACAAATTGGATTCATTGCTGCAGTATGCATTGCAATATCACGAGCAACTTCTTCGCTGCCGCCTTCTAATACAATTAAAGAACCAATTTTTCCTCCCATATGCATATAAGCACCAAAGCACTCATCATCGCTTTTAGTACAACGAACAAATCGACGAAAAGATATTTTCTCTCCTATTTTTGCTGTTAGAGCAATTAGTTTATCTTGAATGGTTTCACTACCATCTTCGATTTTTAAAACTTCTTCATTCGTAGATACATTATGTGTTAAAATCTGTGCTGCTAATTCTTCTACAAAATCTGTAAATTCTTTATTTTTGGCAACGAAATCTGTTTCAGAATTTACTTCGACCATAACAGCCGTATTCCCTTCAACTTTTACAATACAAATTCCCTCAGCAGCAACACGAGCTTCTTTTTTAGCTGCCTTACTAATTCCTTTTTCACGCAACCAATCGATTGCTTTTTCCATATTTCCTTCTGTTTCTTCTAGTGCTTTTTTGCAATCAAGCATTCCAGCACCCGTTCTTTCTCTTAAATCTTTTATATCACTTGCACTAAACATAATGTAATTCTCCTTTCTTTGATTAAAAGGAGGCACCACTTCCTCCTTCAGTTTTTATTTTAATGCTTCCAATAGTTCAGACTTTTTCATTTTAGAATAGCCCTTAACGCCTTTTTCTTTTGCTAAATTCTTTAAATCTGTTAAAGAAAGATTTTCAACGTCTACCTCTTCTTCTTTAATAACTTCAGAAGGCTCTTCTTGCTTTTTTTCTTCCTCTTTCTTCTCTTCTTTCTTAAGTGCTTTTTTGGCATCTTTATTTTTATCTTCTTCTGTTACATAATCAATTATTTCATTTCCATTCACTTCTGCAATAGCATTTGTAAGTGCCCCAATAATTAATTTGACAGCACGAACGGCATCGTCATTTCCTGGAATAACATAATCAACCATGTCTGGATCACAGTTTGTATCAACTATACCAAAAACTGGAATACCTAAAATTCTTGCTTCTTTAATAGCAATTTCTTCTTTACGTGGATCAACAATAATTAAAGCTTGTGGTGCTTTTTTCATTTCACGAATTCCACGTAAATTTTTATTTAATTTTTCATATTCTTTACGAATACCGATAACTTCTTTTTTTGGAAGTAAATCAAAAGTACCATCTTGTTCCATTTTTTCAATTTCTTCCATTCTACGAATTCTTGATTTAATTGTTTTAAAATTCGTAAGTGTTCCACCTAACCAGCGTTCATTTACAAAGTACATATTGGTACGAACTGCGTTTTCTTCAGCGGCTTCTTGAGCTTGTTTTTTCGTTCCAACAAATAAGAATTTACCACCCTTTTCAGCAATTTCCTTCATTGCCATATAAGCTTCTTCAATCTTTTTTGCTGTCTTTTGTAAATCAATTATATAAATGTCATCTCTTGTTGTGTAGATGTATTCCTTCATTTTAGGATTCCATCTTCTTTTTTGATGTCCAAAATGAACACCTGCTTCTAATAAATAATTCATTGATACTACTGTCATATCTTTTTCTCCTTTTCGTTATTCTTCTATTTGCTTCGAAGAAATCTCACTCTTTTTAGAGCACTCGAAATTTCCATTCACAAATATGTTTTTTTTATTTTAAAGCTTCTAAAATTTCAGATTTTTTCATTGTAGAAGCACCTTTAATATTTTTATTCTTAGCAATCTCACGAAGTTCTGCAACAGTCATTTTACTATAATCTGTTGTCTTTTCTTGTTCTTCTTGTTTTTTTTCTTCCTTTTTTGGTGCTTCTTTTGCTTGAGACTTAATTGTTACTTCTGTCTTTATTTCTGTCTGAGTAGGTTTTACTTTTCCGTCTTTTCCATCTTTTGCAAGTTGAACAAGATCTTTAAATCTTTCTTTATCATTGATAGCAATCTCAGATAACATCTTACGATTGATAGAAACACCTGCTTTTGTTAACCCTTCAATAAATCTAGAATAACTAATCCCCTCTTCACGGCAGGCTGCATTAATACGCGTAATCCATAATTTTCTAAAATCTCTTTTCTTTTGCTTGCGATCACGAAATGCATATTGTCCTGAATGCATTAATTGTTCTTTTGCTGACTTATAAAGTCGATGTTTACTTCCAAAATATCCTTTGGCTTGTTTTAATACTTTTTTATGACGTGCTTTTGTTGTCACACTATTTTTTACTCTTGCCATTTTAACTTCCTCCTTTGACTAAATTACGTTTTTCAAACGATTTTGATCTGCTTTGCTAAGTGATGCATTGCTTCTTTTCTTTCTATTAACTTTACTAGACTTATATCCTGTATTATGACGGCTTCCTGGATGTCCCATTTTAATACTTCCGCCTTTTCTTACTTTAAATACTTTTTTTGAACCCTTATGTGTTTTTAATTTTGGCATAATTTCACTCCTTTTATTTCGAATTTTTTGCAACTAAGAGCATACTCATTACTCTACCATCTAATTTTGGTTTGTCTTGCACTTCGGCAAATTCTAAACAACGATCGGCAAATTTTTCTAAAACTTCACGTCCTAATTCAGTATGTGCCATCTGTCTTCCTTTAAAACGAATAGTTAATTTGACTTTATTTCCTTTTTTCAAGTACTTTGAAGCATTTTTTAATTTTGTTTCAAAATCTCCTACATCAATCACAGGTGAGAGTCGAAACTCTTTTAACTCTTGTTGATTTGCACGTTGTTTTTTTAACGCTTCTTTTTCTTTCTTATTCTTTTCATAACGATATTTGTTATAATCCATCACTTTACAAACAGGTGGATTCCCATTTGGATTAATAAGAACAAGATCGAGTGCTGCATAAGACGCTAAAGTTCTTGCATCATCAATTGATTTAATGCCTACTTGTTCTCCATTTGGACCAATTACCAATACTTCACTTACCCTAATTTGGTCGTTAATTAGTAAATTGTTCCCTTTATTATTTGCGATACAAAACACCTCCAACAAATGAAAAGTGGATATCAATAAATATCCACCTAAAAGACCAGAAAAAATAGTTGTATTATTTTTTATTTGGCTTTTTACCTATCGCTTTTCGCAATCAGGTGGATATAAAATCTCTTTCCTTTTTCATTACTGCTATTAATATATGCAAAAATAAGAATTTTGTCAACAATTTTTAAACTTTTTTCTCGAACAGTAACCAAGTAACAACAAAATCACAATTTTTATGACTCTTCTGTTTTGACTGTTCCTTCTTCAATTTGCTTTTTTACTTCTTCTTGAATTGTTTCTAAAATCGTTTCGATAACCTTCCACTCTTTTTCTGTTGTAATAGGCTCTAACTTCGAATTTTCACTTTCTGGATGATAAATAGAAGCATAAACTTGTATATTTCCTGTCTCATCCTTTGTATTATCTGTATACGCAATATAGCTTTTTCCTGTTTCTTCACTATCAAATGTAAATAAAACATCATAAACTGTTTCATTTCCATTTTCATCTGTTAAAACAAATTTATTTTTTTCCATTTTCATTTCTCCTTTTGTCCATAAATTGCTGTAATATGATAACAGCGGCAACTGCATCAATGACTTTCTTTCGTTTGTCCCTTCGCATATTTCCTTCAATTAAAATATTTTCTGCTTCTTTCGTCGAAAGACGTTCATCCATTAAATAAACGGGTAATTGAAGAGAAGATTCTATTTGTTTTTGAAATTGAAGTGTCAGCATAGCACGAGGTCCAATGGTATTATTCATATTTTTAGGGTATCCTAAAACAATCGCATCGATTTGTTCTTTGGCAGTAATTTTTTTTAACTCTTCCAGTAATTTTCCAAAATCATCTTGGTGGTGAATCACATCATAACTTCGAGCGATAAGTCCTGTTGGATCACTAATACTAACACCTAGCGTGCGACTTCCAAGATCAAGTCCTAAATATTTCACTGCATGAACTCACTTAGCAACACTTCTACCATAATTGCTCTATCGAGTTGTTGCATTTTACTTCTTGCATTTTGATAGTTAGAAATGTAACCTGGATCTCCACTAATTAAATATCCAACCATCTGATCTATTGGATTATAGCCTCGCTCTTTTAATGAACTACAAACTTCTTTTAAAAGATTCTTTGTCTCATTTTTTGTGACATCCTGCAAGTTAAAAAGCATCGTTTTTTCGCTTTTCATCCTTTCCACCTCGCTTTTGTCTACTTCGCTTTTATTTTAGCATGTTCTTCTAAGTTGTGCAAGATGAATTAAGCGGCAAAAACAAATGCCATATAAATAAGAAAAGCTGTAAAAAGAGCTGTGACAATCACGCCATTAATTTGTTCAAACTTACTACTTTTATATTTGACACCAACAGCAATAGAAATAAGAAGTCCTCCAATTAATCCACCAATATGAGCGGCATTATCAATCCCATTCATGATAAATCCAAAGAGTAAATTAATCATAATCAGTGGAATAATTTGACTGCGTATTACGTTTCCTAAGTAAACACGATAATGATAGCCAAAATAAAGAAGGGATCCCATAAGACCAAAGATAGCTCCGGATGCTCCAATACTTGCGCCATTGCCACTAAAAGTTATCGATAAAAGACTCGCCGATAAACAACTGAATAGGTAAATGATTAAATATTTAACGCGTCCCATAAAATTTTCAAGCTGACTTCCAATAATATAGAGCGCATACATATTAAAGAAGAAATGAAATAAATTCGCATGTAAAAAGGCTCCTGTTAATAGTCGATAATATTGTCCTATTCGAATCAAGGGACCATAAGTAAAGAATGTTTCTAAAAACCAATCATCTATTCCAAATAGCTTTGGCAGAAGAAAACAAACCAAATTTAAAAAGATGAGAAAAAGTGTAACCACTGGTTTTTTCGGTTCAAAAACTGCTTCTGCTTTTTTTTGATCTTCTCGATTATGAGCATTGATATCGTTTGTGATTTTAACAAATAATTGCATTCCCTTTTCTGTAAAAGTAAGTTTATTGGGCAAATCTGGAAAATTGGTTTTAATGATTTCATTTTGAAGGATATCATTATCTTCATCGACACGAATAGATGTTAAATTTTTTAATGGGTTTAGTTGAACATTACTTGATAAATCGAGAAAAATACTCAATGTATTTAAGTTGAAAGAAAGTGTTTTTGATTTGATTTTTTTAATAATTCTTCTCGTTTTAAAAACATCAAACTGATACTGTTCATCATTATGAATATATGCAGATACTATTCTCACAATTTTATAGTCCTCATTTAAGTTTTCAAGCCAAATCTCATTTTCAGCTCCCTGTAAAATAATGGGCGTATAACTTTTTTCAGTAATAAAATAATGCAAAAGCTTCATTACCATCATATTTTTATCATCAATTACTAGAGTGTTTTCATTCATAACTAACCCTTCTTTCAAATATATTTATTATACACAAAGATAACATTTTTGAAAAGAGGTGAACAAAGTATGCTTCTTCATTATATTCTACTCATATTTTTATTTTTTCTCCCTATTTTCTTATTAAACCAATCTTTTTATCAAAATGTAAATCTTCCCTTTTTCTCTTTAAAAGCTTCCCTTCTGCCCATATGTTTTTTCATTCATAATCTTTTCTTACTTCTTAGTATGATTCATTATGGAAAAAGAAATTCATATCCAGCAATTGATCTTAAATGGATACGCCAATATATCTACTTTTTCTTATTAGTCTTTTTTATTTTATTTGTCGGGACATTTAAAACCCATCTTTTTTTAGGTAGTATTATGACTTTTCTTCTTTTTAGTAATCAAGTTTTTCTTTACGAAGAAATTTCTTTAACTGATGAGAAAAGTACTTTCTTTTTGCGCCTTCCTCTTTTATGGAATTTTTATTTTATTATTGTCTCAATAACAACTTTTCTACTCAATATTTGATTTTAACTGTTCAAGATAGTCTAAAAATGGTTGAGGTGGATTTACTTTAAACTCCAGTTGTTCAAGTGTAATTGGATGCTTAAATGATAAATGATAGGAATGAAGATACTGCCCAAAAGGCGTTGGATTTTTTTCTTTTCCATAAACTGGGTCATTGGATACAGGATAACCAATGTATGCTAAATGAACTCTTATCTGATGTGTTCTTCCTGTTTCAAGGCGGCATTGAATTAAAGTGTGATTTTGGTATCTTTTTAAGACTTTAAAATGAGTGATGGCATCTTTGGCATTGATATCAGTTACTTTCATTTTTTCTCTCATTTTTGGATCTCTTCCAATCGGTGCATGAATCGTTCCTGTTTGATTGGGGATAACACCATCCACAATAGCTAAGTATTCTCTTAAAACTTCTTTTTTAGAAATCATTTGAGAGAGAAGTTCATGCGCCTTATCATTTTTTGCAACAATCATTAACCCACTTGTATCTTTATCAAGACGATGCACAATTCCTGGACGAAGGGTATCTTCTTTTGAAAGAGAAAAGCGATATGAAAGCGCATTGACAAGTGTTCCTCTTGAATGACCTGGTGCAGGATGCACCACCATACCACTTGGTTTATTGACAACGACTAAATCATCATCTTCATACAAAACATCAATAAAAATATTTTCTTTATAAATAACAGCTTTATCTTCCTCTTCTTTTTCTAAAGTTAAAATATTTCCCTCCAAAACCATGTAAGAAGCATTTTTTATTTTTCCATCTACTTTGACTTTTCCTTGTTCAATATACTTTTGTGCTTTGGTTCGCGTTAGATTAAAATAAAGAGCTATCGCTTTATCAAGGCGCATTTTCTGATCGACTTTAGCATTCATTTTTATTCCTCCTAAACTCCAATATGAAAATCATAAAAACCCCTAATACAATACAAATATCTGCAAAATTAAAAACTGGGAAATAGTAAGTGCCAAACTGAAAAGAAAGATAGTCGGTTACTTTTTGAAAACAGATTCGATCCACTAAATTTCCAATTGCTCCTGCTAGTATTAAAGAGAAGATATTTTTTATATGAACAGGTGTTTTTTTCCTAAAACAATAGCAAAGAAGATAGAAAATAACTCCCAATGAGAAGAGAATAAAAAGAATGTTCATACCATTTAAAATACTAAAAGCTCCTCCCTCATTTAAAACATAAGTTACACTAAAAAAGCCCGGTAAAAGCGAAATTTTTTCTTGATAAGAAAGAAGTGTGCGTACCATTATTTTCAAAAATTGATCGATTATCAGTAACAAAACAGTTAAAAAAACCCAAAATTTTTCTTTCAATTTATGCACCTTCTTTTAAAATAATGTTATTGGCAATTACCTGCAACTGATTATACCTTTTTTCTATTACACCTGTCAAAAGAATAATATCCCCTTTTTTTAAAGATGTATTTTTTTGATAAAGTTGAGGAAAAATTGTAAAATCAACAAGCTTTGTCGCATCACTTCCAAGAATAAATGCCATTTTATCTCCCTTTTTTGTTTCAATCACTTTAATTTTTTCAATCATAATAAGAACTTTTATTTGTTGGTTAAAGTGTTGTTCTAACTGATTAAGAAGAAGAATATCTTTTTCTTCCTTTTGATATTTTGAAGTTGGATGACTACTCAAATAAAAGCCAAAAAGAGAATATTCTTTTTCTAAGAGTTCACTGTTTTTATATTCTTCTTTAAAGGGAAGATCCGGCACTAAAACAAGGGATGGATCCAGATCTTTTGTCAGCTCTCCATAATTAATAAGCGCATCTATCTCTCCTAAAAGCGTTCTTCTTGTATAGCCAAAATAATCAAAAGCTCCTGCTTGAATTAGAGTTTCAATCTGTTTTTTTGTCAATTTTGCTCTTATTAAAGAAGAGATTGCTTCAAAAATTGTCTGGTAAGGTCCATCTTTTTCTCTTGCTTGCAAAATCTGCTTACAAACAACGCTTCCTATTCCTTTAATAGCTGCAAAAGGAAAGTAAATTTTATCGCCTTCAAGTCGAAATAATGCCTCACTTTTATGGATATCAGGTTTTACGATTTCTAAGTTGATTGCTTTTGCTTCCATCATATACTCTTTTAATTTCGTATCACTTCCTATAACATTCGATAAAATATTACAGTAAAATTCTTTCGGATAGTGGCATTTTAAATAAGCCATTTTATAAGCAATAAGAGAGTATGCGACAGAGTGAGATCGATTAAATCCATACCCAGCAAAATTTAAAATGAGCGCAAAAATTTCCTTGGCTTTTTCTTTGTCGTGTCCGTTTGCAATTGCTCCTTTTACAAAACGCTCTTCTTCACTTTTTAATAGTTCTTTTTTCTTTTTACTCATCGCTCTTCTTAAAATATCTGCCTCCCCTAAAGAATAACCTGCATACGCACTTGCCACCTGCATAATCTGCTCTTGATAGATAAAAATTCCATAGGTATTTTTTAAAATAGGTTCAAGAACAGGATCTAAGTATGTAATTGCCTCTTCCTGATGTTTTCTTCGAATATAACTTGGAATATTGGGTGCTGCTCCAGGACGAAAAAGAGCAATGGCTGCAAAAATATCTTCAAAACAGTTTGGAGCAAGTTGTCTTAAAAATTGACGCATGCCAGCTGATTCAAACTGAAAAATTCCTGTTGTATCTGCTTTTTGAAACAGAAGAATTGTTTTTTTATCATCTAATGGAATTTTTGAAAAATCTATTTTTTCCCCGGTTGTTTGAAAAATATCTTCTAAAATATGCATAATTAAAGTTAAATTACGAAGTCCTAAAAAATCCATTTTGAGAAGTCCTAACTCTTCCAAATATTCCATAGGATATGCCGTTAAATAAAGACCATCGCTTTTCGTTAAAGGAACTATTTCCTCTAAAGGACGACGAGCCATAACAATTCCTGCAGCATGCGATGAAGTATGGCGTGGAAATCCTTCAAATTTCAAGGCAATTGTATAAAGTTTCTTTAAAGAGGCATCTTGTTCAATGTTCATTCGAAAATCTGCACTTTTTTGATAAAAGTCTTTTAACTTATCTTTTGTAAAAGCCGGAATATAATGAGAGAGCAAATCCACTTTGTAAGATGGTATTGATAAAACTCGCGCAACATCTCTTAAAACTTGCTTTGCACCCAAAGGAACAAAAGTGACAATACCAGCGACTTGCATCTCTCCATATTTTTCTTTGACATACTGAATGACTTGATCGCGGTATTGATCGGGAAAATATGCTGATAGGTAAGGATTTGATGTTATCTCCACCTTTTCCCCCAGCCCACACCGTGCGTGCAACTTTCACCGCACACGGCGTTCCATCAATAACTTATTTACTGTATTTTACTAGTATTTTATTTTTCGGGTATTACAGTGTTTCCTGCTTTAACCCTTAATTCATTTAATTTTTTGTAGTTTAAATTTGGATATAAAGCAACATATTTATTAATAGTTGTTTGATTTGTAGCATGTACCAGTTTGTGTGCACATTCATGTATAATTATTAGATTATTGTAACTATCATCTCCTCCTAGATGTTTAGGAATAATATGATGACAGTGCATATTAGTTGGAAGAAGTTCTGATTTGGTTATAGGGCATATACCTTTTTGTGCTTTATATCTACTAACCCTGTTAGCATTATATTCCACACTCCTATATGGTATATATGTTCTAATAACCCATTCAACATTTATTTCCATTTTTTTAATGTCCATTGCTTCTCTGTCTTCTGGTACATATATTGAAAGATTCTTACTACACATTGGTGGTCTATTTTTACAATATCCTATTGGGTAGATTGCCTTTTGATTTAAGTATCTAAGTTGTTTAGAGTTCTTATATCTGTCTGGCACCCAATCTACAATGTCGTCTTTAGTTATCTCATTGGTTTTTTTGAGTTCCACATTGAATGGTTTTCTATCCTTGAGAGTTCTTCGGATGCTGTATCCTATTTTTTGTAAGCTTAGACTGACATCAGTTGCCATTTGGTAGTAATTATGCATCCCTAACACCATACTATTATAAAGTGCAATTTCAAAATTTCTGTTTCTAGTGTCTGCTGTAGAGATATCTTTCAATTTATCTTTAAGTTTATTTTTCATAGCTTCAATAGATTTAGGTCTTATTCTAGATTGAACAACATATTTGTTTTTCTTTCGCTTTACTTTTATCTGTATTCCTAGAAAATCTGAATAATTTCTTTTTAGATTAGTGATTTTAGTTTTTTCTAAACTCACTTCTAATTTTAACCTTTTATCTAACCAATCTATAGTTGCAATCTTTATTTTCTTGGCTGTTTTATAGTCCTTACACACTATTTTGAAATCATCTGCATATCTTATAATATATATTTCTTTTAATTTTGAGTTCTTTCTAAGAGCTGTATATTTAGGATTTTTGCTTCTGGTTCCGTTTTTGTGTTTATATCCTTGATAATTATGTTGGGTTGGAAATTCTTCCCATTGACTTGCTATCCACCAATCAAGTTCATTTAGAACTATGTTAGACAGTAATGGTGATAATACTCCTCCTTGTGATGTTCCTTTAGTAGGTTTTATTATAGTCCCATCTTCATCTAATATTTCAGCTTTTAGCATACTTTTAATTATCATTAAAAGTTTTTTATCTTTAATACCCATTGCCCACATTTGCTTTATGAGCTTATTGTGGTCTACATTATCAAAGAATCCTTTTATATCTACATCAACTACATAATGTAGATTTTGTTTTTGTATCTTTTTGTATAAGTCAGCAACAGCATTTTGCGCTGACCTCATAGGTCTAAAACCATAACTTGATTTATAGAATTTTGCTTCACATATTGGCTCTAGTATTTGCAAGATACACTGTTGGACTATTCTATCTATTATAGTTGGTATACCTAATGGCCTCATTTTTCCATTTGGTTTTGGGATATATATTCTTTTAACCATTTTTGGTTTGTAATAAGAAAGTTTATATCTTACCATTCGGATTAAATTTTGTTTACTTATTTTGTTAACGTCCTTAATTGTTCTTTTATCAACTCCTGGAGTGTGTGCTCCTGGATTGGATTTTATTTTGGTGTAAGCTAACATTATGTTTTCTTCGCAACAAATTAGGTCCATTAAGTTTTTGAAACTACTATTATTTTTACTTTTCGCATACAAATTATCCAATTCATCTTGTAATTTTGATGTTTTCTTATTTACCATTTGGTACCACCCCTAAGGTTCGGTCCTTATTTTTCTTACTCGAATTCTTGGTTTATTTGTTACTAGTTCAACTTTTAATAAGTTACTGACTAGTGGCTATTGCTCCATTTCCATTACAGAAACTTCTCAGCTCATGCCACCGCTCTCACGGCAGATTAAGAATATTTATAGTCATATGCTTTTCATATTCAACTTTTAATCTTTTTTCATAGACTTAACAGTATTAGCTGTTACGTTCTGTCGTTTTCCACGTTCTATTAAATTTATCTTTACATTTGTACTTAGGTGCTTGCTATGGCCCTGTTAGATTACATTGCCTGTAACAATGTAAGGTATTTCATAACACAGATTCTTACTTTACCCTATCTAACTGAGAATTGAATATTTTTAAATATGCCTTCACTTTCTCACATGCCTTTCGAACATGTTCCATCGTTTAGGACCGTACATTCGCAAGTTCGTCAGTTTTAAACATTCTCACCTTATACAATTTATAGACGCCCGAGGTATCATAAACCATGCTATACTAACTATTTTTCATGCAGGTGGGCTCTAGCCACTTTTATACCAACATTACTTGATAGGTTTCAGTTTAGGTCTATTTCCCCCGACTTCACCGAGCTTCACACAATTAGAATTGCTTCTCTTATTGCATGTCGAAGTATTAGCGAGTTAGCTTCGAGGCGTTACTCTCTCATTTCTAACTTCAATTTAATAGTTCTCCTATTTAATTTACTTAACTACTTTTCCTACAGGTGAGCTCTAGCTCTTTTGTACCAATAGTACTTCGTAACCTTTCTTTTAAATAGTGCAATACCTTTTCAGTATTGAACGTGTCGCACCTGTATCAATATCTGGCATTGTAATTCTTTCAGGATTTAAAAATCGTTCAAATAAAAGATCATAGTGAATGGGATCTATTTCTGTAATTCCAAGAGCATAAGCTACTAAACTTCCAGCAGCACTTCCCCTTCCAGGTCCAACTAAGATTCCCTTCTTTTTGGCATAACAAATAAAGTCATAAACAACAAGAAAGTAATTCGCAAATCCCATATCTTTAATGACAGATAACTCGTAAAGAAGTCGAGTCTCATAGATTTTAGGAACTTTTCCATTTAACCGCTTGAAGAGTCCCTTCTTTGAAAGATTTTCTAAATACTGCTTCTCATCTTCACCATTTAAAGGATAAATCGCAAGCTCCAGTTCTTTTTTCGGAAAAACAATCTGGCAAGAATCTGCAAGAAGATTGGTTTTTAAAAGTCCTTCTTGATGAGAAAGAGAAAGCACATCTTTTATTTCCAAACTATGATTATAAATATCATAAGAAGATACTTCTTTATCGTAAATCGTTTTTCCATCACGAATCATATATAAATAGGATAGATCTTCACTTTCTTGAGGTGTTTGATAGAGATTTTCTCGTAAAAAGATAAAATTCTTTGTGAGTTTTTGAACCGTCTCTTCTTCAACTAAATTTTGGTATCCCACATAAATTGGAAATGTTTCATCAAAAGAAGAGAGATAATCCTTTGATGCATAAGGTAATATAATAATAAGGTTAGATATATGTTGTTTTAAGTCATCAATAGATAATGTTCGATCACAACAAGAAGTGAACAGATGCATTAAGCTTTGATACCCCTGATAATTCTTCGCATAACAAAGAACTTTAAAGCCAACATCCATTTCAAGTCCAATAATTGGTTTAAGATTTTGTTTTTCACATTTTGTAATAAACTCCATCACACCATACATGGTTGTATCACATAAAACACAGGAAGTTTGATGATTTTTTACAGCACAAGAGATAATATCATCAATAGTTAAAAGGCTCGATAAAAGTGAATAATTGCTTTTTGTATAAAATGGGATGTACATAGAACTCCACTTCCTTTTCTTTATCTTAACAAAAAAAAATATAACAAACAAGAGTTCTATATACTTTTTCAAAAAATGAGAAAGACTATTGAAATATGAAAGGATTCGCTCCTCTTTCGTTTGACTTTCTAAACCTTTTATGATAAAGTTAAAAAGCGAAGCACGAAAAAATATAAAAGGAGGAAGAAAAGATGGCAGTAAAAGTTACAAATAAAAAGCCTTTAACAGGAAATAGAAGAAGTCATGCTTGTAATGCTACAAAGATGCAACAAAAACCAAACTTACAAGTAGTTCGACTTGAAGATGGTACAAAGGTTAGACTTTCAACTCGTGAAGCTAGAACTTTAAGAAAAGGACAAGCAAGTAAAGAAGAAGTTGAGAAAAGTATTGAAGCATAATCACTGGAAAACGGTGATTTTCTTTTTGCAAAAGAAAAAACAGTGGGCTTTTTTATCACTGTTTTATTTTTTCTTTGCATCTGCTTTTTTTCGTTCTTCTGTATTCAAAATTTGTTTACGAAGACGAATAAAATGTGGTGTTACTTCTACCAATTCATCTGAATTAATATAGTCAAGTGCATATTCTAAAGTAATTGGGCGAGGTCTTTTTAAAACGACCGTATGATCACTTCCTGATGCACGAACATTGGTTAGATTTTTCCCCTTAACAACGTTGACTGCTAAGTCGTTATCACGATTGCATTCTCCTACAATCATTCCTTCATAAACTTCTGTTCCAGGCTCAATAAACATAATTCCTCTATCTTCTAAGTTTCCAATTGAATACGTTGTTGCAGCCCCATTTTCCATTGAAACTAAAACACCGAGTTTTCTCTCTCCAATTTCTACTTTTTCGTAAGGACGATATTCCTTAAAAGTATGATTGATAATACCATACCCCTTTGTCATAGTCATAAAGTCTGTCGTAAAACCGATTAATCCACGAGATGGAATGGTATAAAGAAGTCGTACTTGTCCTTCAAAATTCGTCATATTCTCCATCACTGCTCCACGAAGTCCTAACTGCTCAATCACTGTTCCCATAGACTCTTCAGGTACTTCGATTTGTAACTCTTCCCATGGTTCCATTTTAACGCCATTTTCTTCTTTGATAATCACATGTGGCTTGGATACTTCAAGTTCAAAACCTTCTCTTCGCATATTCTCAATTAAGATACTCAAGTGAAGTTCTCCACGTCCTGAGACAGTAAAAGACTCATTGGTATAAGGTGCTACTTTTAAACTGACATCTTTTTGTGTTTCTCGATAAAGTCTCTCTTCTATTTTCCTTGCCGTTACAATTTTTCCATCACGACCTACAAATGGAGAAGTATTGGCTCCAAATGTCATTTGAAGTGTAGGTTCATCAATATGCAAAATAGGAAGCGGCAAAGACTTACCTTGTTCACAAATCGTCTCTCCAACTGAAATATCAGGAAGTCCTGCAATAGCTACAATATCTCCTGCTTCTGCACTTTCTACTTCAATTCGTTGATAACCATAATAACCAAATAATTTTTGAATACGGAATGATTTTTCAGTACCATCTAATCGAATACAATTAACCATTTCCCCTACTTTAATGCTTCCATTATGAACACGTCCAATTCCAATACGACCTACAAATTCATTGTAATCTAAAAGAGCTGGTTGAAATTGTAATGGTGCATCTATCGATCCTTTGGGTGCTGGTATTTCCTCAATAATTAAGTCTAGTAACTCTGTAAATCCTGGGGTTTGTGTTGTAATATCATCACTTAAACTACAAGTTCCATTTAAGGCACTGGCATACACAACTGGAAATTCTAGCTGATTTTCATCCGCTCCTAATTCAATAAATAAATCAAGAACTTCATCCACCACTTGACGACATCTTGCACTTGGCTTATCCACTTTATTGATAACAACAATAGGCTTAACCCCGGATGCAAGAGCTTTTTTTAAGACAAATCTTGT
>CANQHD010000013.1 GCA_947623625.1 uncultured Bacilli bacterium | reverse complement strand
AAGAAACCCTTTATTTATAAGGATTTCTTGATGTATAATATTGGTGTCCGAGGGATGAGGAACAGACCCCTCCTAAGCGAAGGGTCGGAAGTTCAAATCTTCTCGGGGACGCCACTTTTAAATATAGTAAATCTCTTCTTCAAGGGATTTTTTTATTAAACTACATTTTTATAAGTCACTGGTAAAACATCAAAAACTCCACTGACTTCTTCGCCTTCAGTCCACATTCGAACTTCAAGTGTTGTTGTCTCATCTTTTGCAAGATTTAACCGATAAATAGCGCCATCTTCTCTTCGAAAGCGTGCCTCTGACTCTTTTCCTTCAACCACTACTTGATAATAAATAGGCATATCACTCTTCTTAGATTCTTTAAAAACAAGCATCAAATCCCCTTTTCCATCCTTATTTTCAACAACAATCTTCCTTGTTTGAATCTGTTGAGTCACGAATATTTGACTGAGTCCTTCAACATGATAACCCAAATTTTCTATTTTTTCTTGCATATTTTTCTTTGGAAAATACCAAAAAAACGTTAAATATATTAAACTAAAGCTTACATAAATCATTTCTAATACAAGCTGAAAAATTTTTTTATTTTCACGCATATAAACCGAACCTTTCTTTTATTGTGATTGACTATTAAGAGAGTGTTTCTAAAATAGATTTCATCTCTTCCTCCTCTTCTTCTGTGACTTTGTCTAGCTCTTGTTCTTTGCCAAACCACTCTGGTAATGGTTCTTCTTTCTTTGAAGGCTTTTTCGTTGTCTTTAAAGAAGCTTTTCTTCTTTTTTTATGCTCTTTTTCTGTAAGTCTCATCGCGTCTTCTACTGTTTCAATATGAAGTCTTTTTATCTGCCCAGCAATGGTTTCAATATAAGATTTTGAAAGACGTTCATTATTTACACTTAGACAATAAGCAACTAAGACATTGACAACGCCTGGATTTAGTTTTTGTTCGACCATCAAATCTTCAATCAATTGCAAGTCTCTTTTCGTTGGTTTTCCTGATTTATAGCGACTCGCTAAATAAGCATAAGGTGTCATATTTTCAAAAGTGTACACCATTTTCGCCCACTTCGACGTATCTCCTTCTGGTTTTTTCAAAAAATCTGGTTGATTACGATAAATGAGTGTTGGAAGTTTTCCACCTTCTTCAAACTGATAAAAATTTCTGCAAAGCTTTCGAAGCGTGACTTTATCAATCAGTCCTTTCACATTAAGAGAGTCCCTTACCAAATTTTGCATAGCAATCGTATCGATGTGATAAGTAAAAGCAAGGGCATTTATTAAATTTTTAGTATTCTCATTTAAAAATTTCTCATGAACCATATCCTTTGGAATCGAAGAAGCTAACAAATCAAAATCAATTTGTTCTTCAAATAAAATAGAACTTGTCTCTTTTGTTTTTACTTCATCTAAAACTTCAAATGGTTTTAAAGAAGTACTCTGAAAAACTTCACTAAACTTTAGAGTAATATCTTCATAATCTTTTAAATTAAGTCGAGGAACTTTAAAATAAGAGACCAATTTATCATATTCTTTCTTACCAATATTATTATATAGAACGACATTTAAAACAGGATGATTAAAAAAGTTAGCAGCATCCAGCGGAGCATAAAGAACATAGACATAGTGATTGATACTTTCTTCATGAACATACGTCTTTAAAAGTCCTGTAGCTTCTAATTTTTCACGAGCAATTTTTAAAGTATCCAAAGACATTTGAGTGGTTGTCATTAAGTGATGATGAGTAAAAGAATCACTTATTACATCCTCTTTCATCAAGTCATCTAAAAGTGTTAAATAAAGACTTACAGCATTCGTTCCAATAATGGGTTGATAAAGAAGCGTTATGAGTTTTCGATCTTCAACATGGATAAAAGCTCTATCATAAACAACATAAATATCAGCAGGTAATAAATCTCTAATCTTCATACAAAATTCCTCTCATCTCATTAGTATAACAGAAAGAAAAACAGAGATTTTAAAATAAACAAAATGTAAACAAAAAGTTACCCACTTAGAGTAACTAATCTAATTTCTTTTCTAATTCTTTTAAAAGAGTTAAAAATTCATTTGTCTTTCTTATCTCATCATCTAGTTTTTCAAAATTAGCTGTATTTTCAAGACGTAGTGCTTCATCATGATACGAAGTATTACTATTGGACTCTTCAATTCCAAAAACTGGAGAAATAACAGGAGTTGGTGTATATTTTTGACCTTGATAACCAGGACTGGATAAAGAAGCCGTTTTCAAGTCTTGCAAAACAACTTTTGGCTTGACTGGCTCTTCTTTTTTCAAATGAGGCTCTTGATTGACAACATTTTCTTGAGGCGTTATAGCAGAAGTTTCTGCTTCTTTTTGTTGAACTTTTCTTTCTAAATCTTGTAAGCTAATGGGTTCATTTCCTTCATCTTGATACTGTATTTGTTCATTTTCTAAAACAAGTTTTCTTCCTTTTTCAAGTAACTCTTCTAAGCTAATAATCGCATTTTCTTCTTGTTTTGCTTCAAATTCAGTTAATTCAATTTTCTCTTTTTCTTCTTTTTCAAGTTCTTCTGTAATTCGTTTTAATTCTTCTTGAGCTTCTTTTTTGGTATAAACTTCATCTTTATATACAATTTGTTGAGGAGATGGTTTTACTTCTTCCTGCTTTTTTTCATTGACTCTTACGGGTTCTAAAGGAGTGGATGAAGAAGGCGTTTGAATAGAAGGCATTGGTCCAATAGGACTAAAACTATCCAAGGCGACTTTTGTCTCTTTAGGTGGTTGTGCTTCCATCTTTTGCTCGACAACACTTTTTGGGGGTTCTTCTTTTTTAATCTCAACTTCTTTTATATTAGACATAATGGGTGATGTGGAAGAGACATTTTTTTGTTTTTTCATCTCTTCTCCTACTTCTTGTGTTAAATTTTTAAGTTCCTGTGTATTTTGTTTTAACTTTGATTTTTTACGAGCTTTCATATAAGACTCTTGAATAAATAGTATAACGAGCACGAAAGAAAGAAGTGCAACGATACTACATAAAATTAAAATTTCTTTTTCAGCTAAAAAATCTAAAACTTCTCCCACTTTATTCACCTCTATCTCATAAGATTAGTTTAGCACAATCATTGCAAAATTAAAGATATTCTTTGAAAAAAAATTTTTGTTTGACGAATTCATTTTCAGTGAAAAAGATGACTTTTTTAAAAAAAATGTACATAGAATAAAGCAAAAAAGGAGTAAGAAAGATGCAAAAAAAACAAACTTTTATCGTGTCAACTCTTATTTTATTAATTGGTGGTTTTTTAACAAAAATTCTTGGAATGTTTATTAAAATAATAATGAGCCGATTAATGGGAAGTGAAGGAATGGGGCTTTATATGCTTATTCTTCCTACTTTTTCTCTTTTAATAGGACTAGCTCAATTCGGACTTCCTGTTGCTTTTTCAAAACTCATTGCCGAAGAGAAGAAAAATAACAAAAATCTTTTATTTTCTCTTCTTCCCATTACTTTTATCATTAATTTTCTCATTTGTATCACAGTCATTTTAATGAGTCCTATTTTATCAAAGTATCTTTTACAAGAAAATAGAAGTTATTATCCCTTACTCGCAATTTCAGTTGTTCTTCCTCTTACAAGCCTCTCTAGTCTTTTAAGAAGTTATTTTTTTGGAAGAAGTAACATGCTTCCTCATGTTGTAAGTAATGTCCTAGAAGATATTATAAGACTTTTAACCATTTGGATTGGGGTACCTTTTTTAATGCCTAAAGGAGTTGAAGTTGCCGTTACTTTTGTTGTTCTTTCAAATGTTTTATCAGAGGGAATGAGTATTTTAGTTCTTTTCTTTTTTCTTCCGAAAAAAATTACTTTTAAAAAACAAGATTTCAAACAAAATAAAACATATCAAAAAGAAGCCTTACAAATTGGGCTTCCTACAACAATGGGACGTCTAACTGGTTCGATTGGTTATTTTTTAGAACCTATTTTATTAACATTCGCTCTTAAAAAGGTTGGATATTCCTCTTCATTTATTGTCAATCAATATGGTATTTTATCAGGATTTGTTCTTCCTCTACTTCTTCTTCCTTCTTTTTTTACATTGGCAATTTCTCAAGCTTTACTTCCCGTCATTAGTCATGCCACTGCAAATGGGAATATGTATCTTGCAAGAAGAAAATTAAAACAAGCCCTTTTCTTTTCTCTTTTAATTGGAATTCCTGCTACTTGCTTATATTTTATATTTCCTTCTTTTTTTCTTAGAATTTTCTATCATACTTCTCAAGGAATTTCTTACATGCGTTTTCTTACTCCTATTTGTTTCTTTCAATATATTCAAGCGCCTCTTTCAGCAACACTAGATGCAATGGGTAGAAGTCGAGATAATTTTAAAGCTACTTTATTAGGAACATTTCTTCGAACCACTTGCCTCTTTTTCTTTTCTCTTTTAAGGATCGGCTTATGGGGACTTATTTTAGCAACAAGCATCAATGTTATTTTCACTACATTTTATAATTTTTATCAAGTAAAACATGCTTTTTCCTAAAATTCACGCGCATTTTTGCTATAATAATGATCGAAGGAGGAATAAAATTTTCTATGAAACTATTAGTTGTTGATGATGAAGAAAAAATAAGAGAAGTTATTAAAGAATATGCAATCGCTTATGGTTATGAAGTGAAAGAAGCTGAAAATGGAGAAGTTGCTTTATCTTTTTTAAAATCAGAAAATTTTGATTTAATTATTCTAGATATTATGATGCCCAAAATGGATGGATTTTCTTTTCTTCAAGAAAAAAGACAACGACCACCCGTCATTATTTTATCTGCAAGAAAAGAAGAAATCGATAAGTTAACAGGATTTGAACTTGGAATTGATGATTATATGACAAAGCCTTTTTCACCTAAAGAGTTAATGGCAAGATGTAAAGCTGTTATCGGAAGAACTCAAAGAAAACAAGACATTTATCAATATCACAATTTAAAAGTCAACTTTTTATCCCATGAAGCAAGCATCCATGGCAAAATTCTTCCTCTTACAAAAAAAGAATTTGATCTACTCAGCTACTTCATTCAAAATAAAAACATTGCTATTTCACGAGAACAATTATTAGATAAAATTTGGGACTTTTCTTTTTATGGAGATGATCGAACAGTCGATACGCATATTAAAATGTTAAGAAATCATTTAGGAGAATATCGTAATCTTATCGAGACAGTACGTGGATTTGGTTACAAGTTTAAAGACAATGAAAAAGAATAGTCTAGCTTTTAAAATTTGGAAATATCTTATTCTCTTCTCTATCATTATTTTGGTTTTTCTATGGTTGTTTCAAGTTGTCTTATTAGATCGCTATTATGAATTTAGTAAACAAGAAGAAAGTAAAAAAATCGCTTCTTTCTTAGCTCAGGAAGATTTAACGTCTAGTGAAGCTGAACAAATCGCCTATGAACAAGATATTTGTATTGAACTGACAAATCAGTACGAGACAATTTATCAAGTTGGAAGCTGTTTTCTTAATACAAGTCATGCCAAATTAAAGTTTTTAAATGAACAGAAAAAAGAAAGCACTTATATTTACGAAAATGAACGGTTTAATAAAAAAACTCTTGTCTTTAGTAAAAAATTAGAAGACAATCATTATTTATTTATCTCGACTTCTCTAGAGCCTTTAAATAAAACTGCAAGTATTTTAGCAAGTCAGCTTTTATATGTGACCATTGCTGTTTTTATCTTAAGCTTTGTAGTTGCTTATTTTATTTCAAAAAAAATTTCTAAACCAATTGAAAAGCTCTCAACAGTTTCTAAAGAAATTTCTAAAGGAAACGAAAAGGTTTGTTTTCAAGTGGATGAGGATATTCAAGAGTTAGATGCACTTGCAAATTCTTTGAATGAAATGCGAATGGAACTTGAAAAAACAGAAGAATTAAGAAGAGATTTAATGGCAAATGTGTCGCATGATCTAAAAACACCTCTTACTTTAATTAAGGCTTATGCTGAAATGGTAAGAGACTTACATTATAAAAATAAGAAAAAACGAGAGCAAAGTCTCAATACAATTATTCAAGAAACAGATCGTCTTACCGTACTTGTAAATGATATTTTAGCTCTTTCTAAAGAAGAAGCGAATGTTGAAATTCTTAATATCGAAAAAGTGGATTGTATTCAAATGATCGAAGACGTGTTAATGCGTTATACTATCTTAAAAGAAGAAGGCTATCAATTTTTATTCGAGCATCCAGAAAAAGCAATCATTAAAGCAGATAAAAAGAAATTAGAACAGGTCATTTACAATTTAGTTAATAATGCTATTAATTATACAGGAAATGATAAGAAAATAACAATTCGTCTTCTCGAATTAGAAAATGCTTTCCATATCGAAATTATGGATACTGGAAAAGGAATCAAAAAAGAAGATTTACCTCATATTTGGGATAAATATTATCAAACAAATAAAAATCATCAACGAAATATTTATGGAACAGGACTTGGATTATCAATCGTTAAGAATATTTTAGAGCACCATCATTTCAATTATGGAGTTCAAAGTAAAAAAAATAAAGGCAGTTGCTTTTATTTTGACATACCAAAATAAGAGTTTTACCTCTTATAAAAAAAGATGCTTGAATATTTTAAAGAAAAATGATTCAATCTATCTTTTTTTTATTTTACATCTCATCATATAATGCATCTAAATCCATTTTCATATTTTTCATCATCATTCTTGTTGCAGTATTTTTCATCTTTTCCATCATATCTGGATTATTTTTTAAATACATTGTCATTGCAGCGACTCCTACTGCAGCAAGTCCAACTTTCATAGCTGTTTTTGCTTTCATGCATCCACCTCCGTTTATTTTATTACATTTGTAGTGTGCTCATAAAATTCTCATTTATGCCATTTTTTAAAAATTCTTTTAAAGAGGTTTTGCGTTTAACTTGACTTGTGTTTTGGATTGCTCGCTTAATTGCTTCTTTTTCTCCAATTAATACGAGCATTTTTTTGGCTCTTGTTGCTGCCGTATAAAAAAGTTTTCGATAAAGCATATTACGATAACCAGATACAATTGGTAAGATAACAACATCAAATTCACTTCCTTGTGATTTATGAACAGAAATAGCCCATGCGCTTTTAAATTTTTGAAAGGAAGATGGTGTGTATTTTACTAAATTTCCATCAAAATCAATTTGAATTTCTTTTTTCTTAGAATTTTTTATTTCTTTAATAAATCCAATATCACCATTATAAACATTTTCTTCAGGCATATTTATCAATTGAATGACTTTATCCCCTTCACGATAGAGACTCTCTCCTATTAATATTTCTTTTTTTGTTATTTTTTTAGGATTAAAAATTTCTTGTAATTTGATATTGATAGCATCAATTCCACATGGTGTTTTATAAATAGGTGCTAAAACTTGAAAAGAATCATACTTCGTAAAATCTTTAGCAAAGTCACAAATTTCTTCTAAAACTTGTTCTTCATTTACTTGATCAAAAATTAAGTCTTCACCAAAATTAAGATATTTGTCTAAAAATTCTCCCTCACGAATTCCATGTGCAAAAGAAATAATATTTGAGTCTTCGCCTTGTCTATAAAGTGTTTGTAACTGAATGGTTTCTACGACATTGGATTCAATAATGTCTTTCAAAATATTTCCAGGTCCAACACTTGGAAGTTGATCACTATCACCTACTAAAATAAGCTTGCAATTCACGCTTAATCCTCTAAGAAGAGAAGCAAAAAGTGCCGTATCAATCATACTCGATTCATCGACGATAACAAATTCTGCTTCACTTTTAAAATACTCATTTATAGAAAAAGTATCCGTTTCTTTGTTCCATTTTAAAAAACGATGAATTGTCGATGCTTTTAAGAAAGTTTTCTCACTCATTCTTTTAGCAGCTCTTCCAGTAGGTGCTAATAAGACAAGCTTTCTTTCAAGATCTTTTTTATCATAGCGAAAAAAAGTCTGATAAAGTTTAACAATTGCTTCAATAATTGTCGTCTTTCCTGTACCTGGTCCTCCAGTAATTACTAATAGATTTTGTTCAAGGGCATTTAAAACAGCTTTCTTTTGTTCCTCATTATATGAAAGATTTTCCTCTTGCTCTATTTTTTCTAAAAGATGGGTTAAATGATAGTGGTTTTTCTCGTTGTGAGCTAAATGAAGAATTCTCTTAGCAATATAAGTTTCATCTTCAAAAAGACTTTTTAAATAATATCTATCTTTAACAAGGACAAGTTGAGATGCATTTAATAATTCTTGAATAGCTTGATTAAAAGTTTCATTGTCTATTTCTGTATCAATGACTCTTGGTAAATAGTAAAGTATTTCATCTTGATTGGTATAAGTATTTCCAGTTGTAAAAGAAAGTTCTTGAAGGACATAAATAATCGCAGCTTTTACTCTTCGAATATCTTTTTTTAAGATCCCTTCTTTTTGCGCAATAAGGTCGATTTTTTTAAATGTCATTTCTTTTACTTCATAAAAAAGAGTATAAATATCATCTAAAACCGTAGATAATGATTTTTCTTTATATTTTGCATAAATGTTGGTAGCATCTTTTGTTGAAAAGCCCATTTCAGTCAACTTTAAAATGGATTCATAGCTTACTTCATATTTACTTAGTGTATCGTGCATTTCTTGAGCTTGCTTTTGACTGATACCATGAATTAAAATGAGATTAGCAGGTTGATTTAAAATAACAGATAAGGTATCTTTTCCTAAGACTTCAACAATTTTTTCGGCTTTTTTTCTTCCAATTCCTTTAAAAATATCACTACATAAAAATTCGACAATAGCATCCTTTTCTTCTGGTAATATTTTTTCAAAAGATGTAGCTTCAAATTGTTCTCCATATTTTTTATGAACAACAATACTGCCTTTTAAAATGTAGGTATCCACTTCATTCAACTCAGGAAAATACCCTGTAAAGGTAATCGTCTTTCCAATGTAAGAGTGGAGTTTCTCACTCGCATCACGCACTTTTAAAAGTCCTATTGTATATCCTTGCTCACTTTGAAAAATCGTTTTTTTATAATTTCCCTTTACATAATCTTCCACTTTTACACCTCACATTTTTACTTTTGCTTGCTTCCCCTTAGAGTATGATTTTCTAATAGTTCTGTTATCGTTATCTTTTCGATTGTATGAAGAGATACTTCATCAGAAGTTACTACTTTCATATAGTTAGAAGTATGCCCCGTGTAGACACCATCTTTTAAAGTTTCAAACAAAACATCTTCTTCTTTTCCTATAAATTTTTTCAAATACTGATCTTCTAATTCATCCGATAATTGAATCAGCCTTCTAACCCTTTCTTTTTTCGTGTGTTCATCAATGTGTCCCTTCAACTTTTCAGCAGCGGTTCCTTTTCGTAGAGAAAATGGAAAAACATGAACTTTCATAAATCCTATTCTTGCTACCGTATCAAGCGTCGTTTGAAAGTCTTGTTCACTCTCTTCTGGAAAGCCAACAATTACATCTGTTGTAAGAGCAATATTGGGTCTTATTTTTCGAATTTGAGCTACTTTATTTTCAAAATATGAAAGATCATACTTTCTTCCCATTCTCTTTAATGTACGATCACATCCTGCCTGAAGTGGAATGTGTAAGTGATCAACAATAATAGGATTTTCTTTGAAAACTTTTAAGAAATCATCTCCTAATTCTGTAATCTCAATGGATGAGATACGAAGACGCTTTAAACCATCTATTTGACAAATTGCTTCTAAAAGTTCTGCAAAACTATGATTGATATCTACTCCATAATGTCCTGTGTGAATACCTGTTAAAACAACTTCTTGATATCCATTCAAAACCAATTCTTTAATCTCTTTTAAAATAGTTTTGAAATCTTTACTTCTACATTTTCCTCGAACATAAGGAATAATACAGTAAGTACAAAAATTTTCACAACCATCCTGAATTTTTACAAATGCTCGTGTTCTTCCATGAAAAGAGGTTAAAAACATATCTTCAAAGTGTCCCTTTTCTTTTTGAATAGGAATTATTTGTTTTCTTTTAGTTTGCTGATATGTATGAAGTAGTTTTAAAACATCTTTTTTTCCTCTGTTTCCAACTCGAATATCTAACTCATCCACCAACTCTGGATGCGCTTCAATAAAACAACCCATTCCAATAATGATGGCTTCTTTATTTAATTTACGACAAAAGCGAATCATTTTCCTACTTTTTTTATCACTTTCATTTGTCACAGTACAAGTATTAATCACATACACATCACATGGTTGATGATAATCCTTTACTTGATACCCATCTTTTTGAAATAACTCTTCTAAATAAGCACTTTCATAAGTATTTACTTTGCATCCCAATGTACAAAATCCAACTGTTTTCATCTTTTATCACACTTCTATTTCTTTTTCAATATATAAAACTTATCATTTCGAATATTTGTTTGTCAACATTTTTTTTCTTCTTCCTTAAAAAAATTATTTTTTTCTCAAGAAGAAAAGCAGGAAGTGCCCCACTTATCTTTTTTTCCTTGTAAATAACCTTTTAATATAACTCTTCTTTACTAGAGAATCTTGAACTTCTTTTTCCTCTTCTTTAGGTTTTGGCATAAAAAGAAGTAAATCATTTTGATTTGTTGGAACAAGCATAAACTCATCCTCAAAAGTATCTACACACGCTTTTAAACTACACTCTTCTAGAAAAGACTCTGGAACAGTTGTCCTAGTTAAATAAGAATTTTCCCCTTCTTTTTTTAAGTAATACAATTTAGGGATATGACTTAAATAAAGAGAATATGTATCAAAGTCTGTTTCATATTGTTTTAGTCGCCTACTTCGTGCTTCATCAATTGGATATGGAAGTGAGCAAATTCCTTCACGTTCTAATAACAACTCAAGCATAGATTCATCAAAATAGTTTTTCCCTGTTGGTGTTTTAGTTTCGTAATTTTCAAAAGCAGAAAGCGGCATTTCAAGATACTCTTGGTAAGATAAAATATCGGATTGTTCTTTAAAATAATCCACTGCATTTTTCCCATCAAACAACACAAAAGAAGATGGATTATCGGATTCAACTACTTTCCCCTGCTCAGCTGTATACTGCGTTCTACCCGTTTGATTTAAATAAAATAAATCCCTTTTTTGCACATAAACTTGAAAATTAGAATCTGTTTCTAATATAATTTTCATCTTATCTCCCCTTTGAACACTGTATTCTATCAAATTTATGCCTTCATTTCAAGTTATATACCCAAAAATTTCAAAAAATCCACCATCGTTATTTTAGAAAATAACAATATTAAAAGGGCAACCAGAAGAAATGGTCCAAAAGGAATCATGTGATCTTTATTTTTTATAAGAAGCACAATAGAGACTGGAAAGGCAATAAAACTTCCTAGAAAAATAGATAAAATTCCCAATATAGGATCTAAGACAAGACCAAAGATAAACAGTAATTTAATGTCTCCTCCTCCTAATGATTCTTTTTTAAAAACGAAGTTTCCAAGCATCATGATGCCATACATAACAAGAAAGAGAAAAACGCCTGTTAAAACATGAATAAGCGCCATAATAATTCCTGACTTTAAGATTTGAGTGATGAATAAACTGATTCCAAAAAAAAGAAGAATTTCATCGGGTAAAATAAAATAACACAAATCACTCACCATTAAAATCATTGACATCGAAATCACTAAAAGCATGATGATAAGATCATATGAAAACCCAAAACTATAGTAGGCAATCATAAAAAGAAGTCCTGTAAAAAATTCAATAAAAAAGGATAGAGGTGAAATCTTCGCCTTACAATATCGGCATCTTCCCTTAAGAAAAAGAAAAGAAAAGAGAGGAATCAAGTCCAGAAATTTTAAGGGATGATTGCAACTATCACAATGACTTCTTCCTTTTAAAAAACTCTCATGTTTTACAACTCTTATTCCAACGACTGTATAAAAAGAACCTAATAATAGCCCTAAAATAAAGAATAAAATTAGATAGATATTTTCCATAAATCCCCCTTCTACTGAATTTGATTGTAAATATCAAACATTGGCACAATAATTGAAAGTAGAATCACTCCAACAATTCCTGCAAGCATTAAAATCATAATGGGTTCAATCAAGCTTTTTAATTGGGTAATAATGGCTTTATGTTGCATTTGATAATGATTTGCAACTTTCTCCATCATAAGTCCCAACTGTCCTGTATTTTCACCTGTTACAATCATTTCATAAGCATCAACAGGAAAAGCCCACTCACCCTTAAATGATTCAGAAATGGATGCTCCTTTACTTAAATTAACAAGTGTTTTATTAATAATACTTCGATAAATTTCATTTTCAGTTAAGTGACCTAATATTTCAATACTATCTGTGATAAAGACACCATGATTTAAAAGAGAAGCAAATGTTTTAGTAAAATTATATACTTCATTATAAATGATAATTTTTCCAAGAACAGGTGTTTTCATATAAATAGTTTGCATAACTCTTCGAAATGGCTTGACTTGATGAAATAATAAGAAGTAAACCCCTATTATTAAAGCAATTAAAATGAGAACAACAATTAAATTATGAGAGATAAAATTACTTAAACCCATAATAGCAACTGTAATTGCAGGCAAATCTGCATTTTGCTGCTCATACATTCCAACGAATGCTGGGACTATTTTTAGCATGACAAATATTAATACAACAAAAGAAATAACTAAAACGACAAGTGGATATGTCATCGCACTAATCATTTGTTTTCTCGTCTCTTCTTGTGAAGTATAAAAGTCTGCCATATCATCTAAAACGGTTGTCAAGTCACCTGTAAGCTCAGCTGTTTGTACCATGTTGACTAAAAGTTTCGGAAATTTATCATTTTGCTTTTCCATTGCAACCGATAAATTTTCTCCTTTTAAAAGTTCATAAACTAACTTTTGATAGATTTTTCTCTGAGCTGGGTTATTCGTCTGCTTCTCTAATATACGAACAGAATCAACTAAAGGAATTCCTGCTTTTATATAAGTTGAAAGTTGTGTTAATGAAAAAGATAAATCTTTTGCCTTAAACTTTCCTCCTGTTGTAATATCAATATCTAATTTACTACGAGGATCCACTTTTAAAACCGTATAACCTTCATTTGTTAAAAATTCCCTTACTTCGTCTATAGAATGCGCTTCAAAAGTTCCATTTGTCTTTTTTCCATTTGCAAGCTTAATTGTATATCGATATGAAATTAAAGTCGGATCTTTTTCTTGTTTTTTCTTTGTAGGACGAAGACCTTTAATTTCACCTGGAACTTCATCTAAAATATCAGGAACAACTTCTTCTTTTTTAGATTTTTTCAAGCTCAGTTTATCAATAATTGAAAGAAATCCAGAATAAGAATATTCTAAAATCTTTCTAGGAAAGAAAAGAATTTTGCTGATGATGTGATAAACTACAATAAATGGCTTAAAAATCAATTCCATTTCACACTCTTCCTTCCTATTCTCCTATTATTTAAGTATATCAAAAAATAGTTATTTACACAAGAATGACTTTTCTATCATATAGTATAGTAAGGGTGATATAGATGTATAATGATTATCCTCTATATGGGAATAATTATCCAGTTCCTTATCAAAATGTTCCTTTGCAAAATCCTTATCAATCTAATACTTTAAAAGGCTTTACGACTGGAGTTACTAAAACAAAATTTAACTGGAGCCAATTTTTAAATAATACTCAGCGAACTCTTGGAATTATCAATCAAGCAATTCCAATTGTTTATCAAATTAGACCAATACTGAGCAATGCAAAGACAATGCTTAGAATTGCAAGTGCAATTGATGAGGCAACTGTTGTTGAGGAAGCCATAGAAAACAAGCCGAAGAAGGAAAATGAAAAGAATGGAAATACACCACAATTTTTTCTTTAGTGGAACCATTCTTTTATTTTTCTATTTCTATAGGATTCATGTTTTCATTTTGTTTCATTTGTTCAAACATCTTTTGCATAGTTGGATTATGATTGGTTAATTTTTTGATGGTTAAGTCTTCGGCTTTATTATTCGCAAGGCGTAAATTATTTTCACTGGATAAGAGTGCATCTTTGGTTTTCTGCAAGTGATCGATAACTTTATCAATCTCATCAATGGCTTTTTTAAATTTTTCACTTGCTATTCTATAGTTTCTTCCAAATCCTTCTTTAAACGCATTCATATTCTCTTCAAAATGAGAAATATCTATATTTTGGTTCTGAATTTGGATAAGTTCTTTCTTATAAGAGATGGACTTTAATGCCAATCCTCGAATTAATGTAATGAATGGAATAAAAAACTGGGGACGTATCACATACATTTTTTCATATTTATAAAAAACATCTACAATACCACTATTATAGTAATCATTATCTATTTCTAGTAGAGAAACTAAAACTGCATATTCACAATTTTTCTCTTTTCTATCTTTATCCAGTTCTTTAAAAAAATCTTCATTTTTATGTTTGGTTAAAGTGGTATCTGCTTCATTTTTCATCTCAAACATAATGGAGACAAATTCCGTTCCATCATCATCATAATCCCGAAAAATAAAGTCACCCTTTGAGCCTGTTTTAATATCATTATCTTTTTCAAAATAAGCATTTTTAAAAAGAGATCTTAATTTGTTAAATTCATTATGACAATGCTGTTCTAAAGACTCTCCGATCATTTTTGTCGACTGCTTTGCCTTAAAATCTTTGTAATAAGCAAGTTGTTCATCCTTATTTTTCATTTTCTCTTCATAGCTTTCTTTAAGATTTTTCTCTTTTAATAAAAACTCTGTCTGATTCATAGAAATTTTGTTATTTAATTCATCGATGGTTTTATCTTTTTGATAGGTTGCATTCGTAATTGCGATTTCTTTTTCTTTCTCTTTTATTTCTAATTGATTTTTTAACTCAATAATTTCTAATTGCTTTTGTTTTATTTCTTCTTGGAACTGTTTTTCCACCTCATTTTTGGTTTGTTCTTTTTCTACTTTCAATTCATTTTTTAATGTCTTAATTTCAAAATCTTTTTGACTGATACTTTTTTCAAATTCTACCGCTTTCAACTGAAGTGCACTTTCTTTTTCTTTTTCATACTGATGTTTTCTTTCTGTAATTTCTTTTTCAAATTCACTGTCTCGTACTTGTTTCATAATTAAAGCATAATCTGTTTCATCTATTTGAAAAATAGTTCCACACTTGGGACATTTGATTTCATTCATAACACGACCTCTTTTCTTGGATTGCTACTCGCAAGCTCTTATAAAGAAGTATACCATAAAGCAAAGAATATTCATGATCATTTCTAAATAAAAAAACTTAAAAATTTAAAAGTTTCTTAAGTTATTTTTAATGATAAATATTTCTTTAACGAAAGATTGATGTCTTAGTACACCATACTTTTCTTTTCTATTTTTTGATAATTTTCCTCTAAAATTTCTTTTTGAATCTCTAACTCATCTTCCTTAAAATTACTCCACTTAGAATAATCCCATTTTTTTATTGTTTCTAAAGAAAACAAATCAAGTCCATTTAAAATAGTCATACTCATACAAAGAAAAGATAATTGAAATAATAAAGATTGCACAACAGATAAATCTGTTAAATAATTCATAAAGAAAAACAAAATAATTACAAAAACACTTATTAGACAACTTATCTTAAAAGTCTGTTTACTTCTCATAATTTCCCGTCTTAACTTTAAAAAAGACTCCATTTTTTTTAATTGTTTTTGAAGAAAGACTTTTTCTGTTAAAATTTTTTCTTTTTCTTCTTCTAAATTATGTTCTTCTTTGATAAAATCCAATCGAACTCACCTCTTTAGTGAGCTATTATAAAAAAGAAAGATAAAAAATGCAATCTATTTTTCTTTTCTCTAAGGGTTATTTATGGTATATTTTTAAGTAGAAAGAAGGTATTTTTTTTGAAACAAGATAAGTTGGTCAATTTAATCAAAAGGATTTTAAAAGCAGTTCTTTGCTTTGGAATTTTCTATTTTTCAGGGTATTTTCAATATATTCCCATTTTTCTTTTTAAAATAACCAAAATTACTCCTCATACTTATACAGCGCTTTCTCTTTTTTCAAACTTGATGGCAGCAATTTTAATTGGAATTCTTTATTTTAAAGATTTAAAAAATGAGTTGAAGCGATTCATCAGCCATTGGAAAGAAGATTTAGATATTGGGTTAAAATATTGGGTTTTAGGACTTTTTATTATGATGGTTTCCAATATGATTATTAATGTTTTTTCAACTGAACATATTGCTGGAAATGAAAAAGCAGTTCAATCTATGATTGAATCGCTTCCATGGATGATGTTAATCAATGCAGGATTTATTGCTCCATTTGTTGAAGAAATTACTTTTAGAAAAACATTTAAGACAATCATAGAAAATAAGTGGGCATATGCACTTATCTCTGGAATCATTTTTGGGGGAATGCATGTCATTGGAAACATTCATTCCTTTGTAGATGTCCTCTATATTATTCCATATAGTGCGCTTGGTATTACTTTTGCCCTTGCCTATTCTGAGACTGATACCGTTTTTACATCCATGTCTTTTCACATCATTCATAACACGCTTTTAACGCTTTTATCTATCATGCGTTAATTACTCCATAATTTTAAAATGATTTCCGGAATCCAAATAAAGGATTCCTTTTTTTCCTTCTAATTGAGGAAGCACATCTTCATAATAGTTAAACATTGAAAATTTAGTTAGTGTTAAATAAACAGTGTTTCCATCATTTAAATAGAGTAAAAATCTATCTTTATCATGCTCATTTGGAACATAAGTCATCTCAGAAATTCTCTCTCTTAAGCTTTCCTTAATCTTTAATAATCCTTTAAAGAAAGCTTTTTGCTTATTATTTGGAACATAATTGACGAGTTTAGGAACAGTTAAAACAATATTTTCATCTAAAGAAATCTCCTGAGCATCTTCTAATACATATTTTCCATCTTCTTCTTTTTGATAAAGAACGGTTGCTTCTTGAATATCTAGCTCAAACGTATGATAAAATTTTCTTTTCACGCGAACACTTTTAATGAGTGGGTTTGCCTTTAGGCGTCTTTCAATTGAAAAACCACTGGTTAAAAAGAAGCTCGGATAATCACTTAATCCAGCAAGTTCCATAATATCTATATCGCTCACTAATTTATTTCCAACAATCAAAATATTTTTTGTTTTTGTTTTGAGTAAAAGCTGAACGAGAAAAAAACCAATTGTAAGTACAATTAGGAATGTAAAAAAAGATTTCCATTTTATTTTCTTTTTCTTCACAACTTTTGCCATTTCATCTACTCCCAATTCACAAATTCTTGCTCGATTTTTAACTGAATTCCATAATTTTCTAAGACTGCTTGCTGAACAAATAAAATTAAATCATGAATATCCGCAGCACACGCATTCTCATAGTTGATAACAAAATTCGCGTGCTTTTTCGAAACTTGTGCACCACCTTTTGTTAGCCCTTTTAACCCTAAGTCTTCGATTAATTTACCAGCAGGAAGTGCATCTTCTGGATTTCTAAAGACACTCCCTGCACTTGGATGTTCGAGAGGTTGTGTCTGTCGTCTACGCATACGTCTTTCACGCATTAACTCTTCGATGGCTTCTTTTTTTCCTTTTTGAAGCTTTAATGTTGCTTCAAGACAAATATATCCAGGATGCGATTGTAAAAATGAACTTCGATAGTGAAACTTTAACTCACGGTTTGTTAGTGTGATGATTCTAAAGTCTGGTGTTAATACTTTAACATTTTGAACAATATAGCCCATATCGCTTTTATAAGCACCGGCATTCATGAAAATAGCACCACCGACTGTTCCTGGAATTCCACTTGCGAATTCAAGACCTGTTAAAGCGTGTTTTGCTGCTAAATTTGCAAGACGAACTAAAGAGAAACCAGCACCAACAACAATTTTATTTTCATAAAAAGTCACTTTATTAAAAGAGTCTAATTTAATGATAACGCCATGATACTTGTGATCGCTAAAAAGTAAATTAGAACCATTCCCAACAACTTTGTAGGACAATTGATACTTTTGAATCAGTTGACATGTTTTCGTTAAAGCATCCATATTTTTTGGATAAACAACACAATCTGCAACTCCTCCAACATGATAGGTAGTATACTTGGAAAGGCTTTGATTTTCATAAAAATAACCTAAAGCTAAATTTTTAAATTCGTTGATAAATTCTTTCACTAGACATTTTCCTTTACTAATTTGATAATTTCTTGATAAATTTTATTTGCACTGTCCAAGATACCCATTTTTTGAGCATTCTCATGCATCTGCTGCCATCTTGCCTCATCTTCTAGTAATGAGTCGATCATCGGAAGTAAATTTTCCTGTTGAAAGTTTTTTTCCTCTAAAAGAAGTGCAGCATCTTGTTTTAAAAGTGCTAGTGCATTTTTCATTTGATGATTCTGTGTTACATAAGGACTTGGTACTAAAATGGAAGGAAGCCCTAGAGCCGTTATTTCTGCAATAGAAGAAGCACCTGCACGACTTACAATTAAATCTGCACACTTTAAAACACTTAAGAAATCTGTTAGAAAGGGAAAAACTTTCACATTAGATGGTAATTTTAAAGAAGCAAATTCTTCGTAATAATGATCTCCTGTCACAATTAATACTTCATAAGATTTGCCTAAAAAAGAAGGAATCATCTCTTTTAATTTTTCATTAATAGTCATCGATCCTAGTGATCCCATAACAATGATGACAAGTTTTTTATTTGGATGAAGCCCATAAGTTGTTTTTTTGCCTTTTTTTATTAAAGCCACCTCTTCACTTCGAGGATTTCCTGTGAAGACGACTTTTTTCTTTGGAAAAGAGGAAAGACTCTCTTTAAATGAGACGCAAATTCGATCAGCATAATGACTCAAAAAACGATTCGAAACTCCTGAAATTGAATTTTGCTCATGAATAAGTGTTTTAATTCCTAAGTGATGCGCGGCATAAATAACAGGAGCTGTAATATAGCCACCTGTTCCAATAACTACATCCGGTCTAAATTTCTTTAACTCAGATGTTGCTTGATTTATCGCAGCTTTAAAAGTTTTGAGCACTTGAATATTCTTGAGAAGATTCTTCCGATTAAGACCATGCATTTCAATTCCAACATATGGAATTTTTTGTTCTGGAATAAGATGACTTTCCATTCTATCTTTGGTTCCAATGTATAAAACTTCTATTGTTGGATCTTTTTTTTTGATTTGATGATAAATTGCTAAAGCAGGGAATATATGTCCGCCAGTACCACCTGCTGTTATGACAATGCGCATCCCTACCATCCCTTTCTTGGTATCATTATATCATAATTTTATGCATGCGCCAAAAAAAATAGAAAGGTTCCTTTCTATTTGACTTTTAACCTGTATATCCAGGACTATTAGTTTGAGCTGCTTCTATTTGAACTCTTCCATGAAATTCAATTGTAACCGTTTTTAATAAATCCCCAGGAATTTCTTTTTCACCATCAATCCAAACCCATAAGTAATATGGATCACTTGTTTTGTCTCCACCATCGATTGTCTCACCCGTCATTAATATACCATCATTCGCATCAACATATCCGGTTTTAATTTCTCCCTTTTCTCCTTTTTTAAATCCATATTTAATAAAGCTTGAATCTGTATTATCAGTGCTTCCATTTGGATATAAAGTAGGATCTTTAACCAAGCGAATTTGATATTTTGCAGGTAAAGTCCCTGTATTTTTTACTTTAAAAATATAAGCTTGTTGTAAAAGTCCTACTTCTTCGCTAACAGGATAAGCATTTGTAAGTTCAATATCTTGAGCACCTGTTTCATCAATTGACATAATTAAGGTACCTGTTGTTGCAACATTTTCTTCTTCCCCTAGTTTTGCATATTGAAATAAGGCAAGGCTTAACCCAGCAATTAAAGCCACTAAAGAAATTAGTGCAACAAACATCGCTAATATTTTCATTGTCCCTGGTTTTTGTTCCATCTGTTCCATAAAAAACACCCTCTATAATTTGATTATATCGGGATTTTCCTTTTTTGTAAAGTAGCACTTTTTCACGACTCAATTATTTTTCTTTATTTTCGAGGACATCTTTTCTTGAAAAGTTAAGTTTTCCTTTTTTATCATAACCAAGACATTTTACTAGCAACACATCTCCTAACTTGACAACATCTTCTGTTTTATTCACACGTTCTTTTGCAAGTTGAGAAATATGAACCAATCCTTCACAGCCTGGCCAAACTTGAACAAAGCAACCAAAATCTTCAATTTTAACAACAGTTGCTTCATAAATTTTTCCTGTTTCAACTTCTCTTACAACATTTTCAATCATTTCTCTTGTGCGAGAAATAACATCTTTATCTGTATGATAGATAATAACGCGGCCATCATCTTCTAAATCAACTTTAACCGCTCCTGCACTATTGACATCATTAACATGACTTGCTTCACAAATAATTTTAGTAATCATTTCCCCACCACGACCAATGACATCACGAATTTTATTGGGGTGAATCATAAAGACTTCTGTTTTTGGAGCATATTCTGATACTTCAGATCGAGGTGCTGGAATTTGCTTTTTAATGACTTCTAAAATTTCAGATCGAGCTTTTTTGGCTTGTTCTAAGGCTTCTTTTAAAATTTCTTTGGTAATTCCTTTTATTTTAATATCCATTTGTAAAGCACAAATTCCATTTTCAGTTCCTGCTACTTTAAAGTCCATATCGCCCAAATGATCTTCCATTCCTTGAATATCTGTTAGAATGGTGTAATCATCGCCATCCGTAATAAGTCCCATCGCAATTCCAGCAACGGGTGCCTTAATCGGAACTCCTGCTGCCATTAAACTCATACATCCTGCACAAATACTTGCTTGAGAGCTACTACCATTACTTTCTAAAATTTCAGAGACAACTCGTATCGTATAAGGAAATTCTTCTTCACTTGGTAAAACCTGGAGAAGTGCTTTTTCACCTAAGGCACCATGACCGATTTCTCGTCTTCCTGGACTTCCATATCGACCTGTTTCTCCGACTGAAAAAGCTGGGAAGTTATAATGAAGCATAAATCTTTTTCCTTCTTCTAAACCAAGTCCATCCAAGACTTGATGTTCCCCTAAAGCACCTAGGGTTGTCACAGATAAACTTTGGGTCTCTCCTCTTGTAAAAAGTGCAGAACCATGTGTTCTTGGCAAAATATCAATGTCTGTTGATAACGGACGAATCTCATCCATTTTTCGTCCATCTGATCGAATATGCTCTTGAACCACAATTGCCCGAAAACGCTTGTATTCAACATCTTCCATAATAAGACGAACTTTGGTCAATAAGATTTTTAAATCTTCATCACTCATAGAGTCTATGTTTTTTTGCTCATATTGAGAAAGGACTTCTTCTTTGATTGAATCTAGTGTCCCATATTTTTCTAATTTATCTTTAATTCGAAGAGCTTTATCGATGGCATCCCCCACTTTTTCTTCCACTTCAAGTCGCAAATCGTCTTCAATTTCAAGGGTTTCATATTCCATTGTAGGAAGACCTACTTCCTTGACAATTTCTTCTTGAAAAGCAACCAATTTCTTAATTGCTTCATGAGCAAACATCAAAGCATCCAGCATCACATCTTCACTAATTTCTTTCGCACTTGACTCAACCATGTTGATCGCATCTTTTGTTCCGGCAACAGTTAAATCAAGAGAACTTTTCTCAAGTTGAGAGGCAGTTGGATTGATGATAAATTCCCCATCAATATACCCTACTTTAACACCTGCAATTGGTCCTAAAAAAGGAACAGGTGATATCATCGTTGCAAGGGAACTTCCAAACATTGCAGCAAGTTCTGGAGCATTATCTTGATCCACTGACAAAACTGTATTAATAACTTGTACTTCATTTTTAAATCCTTTGGCAAACAAAGGACGCATTGGTCTATCGATCATTCTAGCTGCTAAAGTCGCGTTTTCAGTTGGTCTTCCTTCTCTTTTAATAAAACCACCAGGAATTTTTCCAACTGCATAAAGCTTTTCTTGATAATTGACTGTTAGTGGAAAGAAGTCAGATAATAAATTGACATTTTTGCTGACAACAGTTGCTGTTAAAACAACTGTATCTCCATAACGCACTAAAACACTTCCACTGGCTTGTTTTGCCATTTGTCCATGTTCAACAACAATTTTTCTTCCATAAAAATCTAGTTCAAATACTTTTTTTTCCATTCTACACTCCTTCTGCAAAAAAAGAGACACAAAATTCCTAGTGTCTTACTTTCTTAAACCTAATTTTTTAACAACTTCACGGTATCTTGTGATGTCTTTCTTAGCAAGATAGTTCAGCATACTTCTTCTTTGTCCGACTTTCATTAAAAGTCCACGACGTGAATGATGATCATGTTTATGTTCTTTTAGGTGCTCTGTTAAGTTTTCAATTTCTTTTGTTAAAATAGCGATTTGCACTTCAGGAGAACCCGTATCTTTTTCATCTCTTGCAAATTCTTTAATTAACGTCTGCTTTTCTTCTTTCGTTAAAGCCATATTTCATCTTCCTTTCATATCTTATTCGCCAAGTCCTTGTTTAGGGGCGGAAGACTCCCTAACAAAGAGCTCAGTAAACATATTTAATATACTAAAGTTTTCCAAATTTGACAAGCATTTTTTTCGCATCTTTAACTATTTATGTGAAAGGCAGGAAGTATTTTTTGTTTTAGTTTAATTCCTACTTCTTCTGTTGTTTGATTTTGAATACGAGCTGCTGCAAGCTTTGGACTTCCTCCACCACAATCACTCATTTCTTTCATGATATGACCAACATCAATGATTCCTCTACTTCTTGCACTGATTGAAATTTCAAAAGGAGAAACGCGTCCCACTGCAAAAGATGCATCAATATCAAAGCCTAGAAGACAATTCGCAGCTTTTGCAATTTCAACACCTGTATAAATTTCTTGATCATCACCAACAGTAATAGCTGCCTTATAAGTTTGAAACTCTGTCCTATCCACCAATCGATTCCATTTTCGATTACTGACAAAGTCTTCTACAAAATAAGGCTCTATCGCTTCCATAGAAGTTCCTTTTTCCATCAGTTGAGAACTTATTTTGAAAGTGTTGGAAGACGCTCTTGTTAAATTTTGCGTATCAACAGCAATTCCTGCTAATAAATATTCAGCAAGCTTTGGCGTTATTTTTAAATGAAATAGAAATGAAAGACGTGCCACCATCTCTGAAGCACTAGAGGCTGTTAAATCAATAAATTGATAAGGTGTTGATATCGTATGTTCATCTTTTGCATGATGATCTACAATAATGATATTTTGAAAAGACGGTAGAAGATTTGGACAAGAAATAAGATTGGTTTTATTTACATCACTGACAATTAAAAGATCTTTTTCTGTTCTTTTTTGCAAGTACTGTTCTATATTGATGAAATCATATTGATCTTTAGCGCTTTTTAGCATCTTTTTTGTTCCTGCCTCTATTTGTAATGGATTATCATTTACAAGGATAAAACTTGGTCGGTCTAATTTCTTAGAAATAGTAGCCAATCCAATACTAGAAGCTATAGTATCCATATCCACTCGTAAGTGAGGCAGAATTAAGACTTGATTACTCATATCAATTTTCTCTTCTAAAATAGCTTTAATATCTTTATAATTAATCATGTTTTTTCACCTAATTGCGTTTACTCTATCACTTTTTAAATTCACTGTCAATTGCTATTCCTTTTTCTCCTATTTTTTGATATATTTTTTATAGGTGAGTAATGGATGTATCTAAAGATCGGAAAGAAAAAAATTAAAATTGAAATAAGAACATCTTTTTGGAAAAGATTAAAGGGATATATGTTTGTTTTTGATCCAATCCAAGTTGGACTTTGCTACCCTAAATGTAAAAGTATTCATACATATTTAATGTGTCAACGAATCGATGTTGTAATGACCGATAAAAATTTTCAAATTCTCTATCTTTATCCAAATTTGAAAAGTGAAAAAGTTATCTTTCCGAAAAAAAATGTTTACTATACTTTTGAGCTGCCCCTTAATTGCTGTGAAAAATTAGAAGTCGGAGCAAAACTCAATGTTATTTTTGATGAAAAAGAAAAAGAGATGCTTTCAATAGAGGTTCTTCCGAAAGTTTGGGTATGAACCAAAGATAGGCAGATAGAAATATACAAGATTTTTTATCTGTTTTTATAT
>CANQHD010000012.1 GCA_947623625.1 uncultured Bacilli bacterium | reverse complement strand
GCTCCCAATTTTGGTTGGATTGCTTTCTTCAACTTGATAAGGACTCTCTAGTTTTCCATTTCCACCTTTATATTTCATTCGACTATCCAGTGTAATGACGGGTCTTACCCCATATCCTTCGTCAAAAGAGGATACTCCAACTTGTCCTTGATCGCTCATGTAAAGAAAGGCGCCATTTTGGTTCCCAAGAAGCCAAGTATAACTTCCATTATTTAAAAAGCTGTCTTTACCAGAGGCATTCATATAGTCTTCTATCGACAAGAGTGTTACATAACTTTTCTTTTTCTTTCCACTACAAATCACTTTATTGTTTTTAAATGTTGATTCACAGTACTGTGTTTTTACAAGGTTGTTATAGGCATCACTAAGACTATTATAATAGATGCCACTATTTTGAATTTGTTCGTTTTTATTCAACCAAATATCCAAGTTAGATCCTTCATATGTTTGCACATCTCCAAGAGGAAGGATTGTTTGATTTTCTTCGCTGACTAATTTGACACTATGGTCTTCATTGATTTTAAGTATTCTAAAGAGTCGATTGGAGAACAAGACATAATTGTTATCCACGTCTCCTACAAACAAATATCCATCTTCTTTTTGATAAAGACCACTTTTTTCTTTGGTGATAGTATTTTCTTCTAATATTTTCTCAACGAGCGTTCCACTTTCTTTTTTGGAAGCATTGGTGTGGAGTGAATAATAGTAAATACTCCGTGCTCCAAAGTAGATGCCAATTGCAATGACAATCACAAGACTTATCAAATTAAAAAGAAACTCTGCTTTTGGCATTACTTTCTTTTCTTTTGGAACTTTTTTCTTTTTATTTTCTTTTTTTGTTTTTTTACTTCGTTCTTTCTCCATGTACACCCAATCCTTTTTTATCTTTTTTTATTATAGCAAAAATCATTTTAAGACGCAATAGAACGACTTTTTTCTTCATTCATTCCCTGTTTATTTGACAATCCAAAAAGTGGGCATTGTTCTTAGTCCATGAATACCAGATGCAACTGGATGATTGACAATTTTATTTTGAATGACGAGTTCTGTTGAGCTTCCACCATCCATATTGGCTGCGTTAACCGCTCCATATTTTTTCATGATTTCTACTAAATCACTCATATCTGCACCAATGCTTGTTGCAAGGCGACCATTTATGACTAAAAATAAAACGATTCCATCTTCTCTTTGTCCGATTGCAGTTCTAGGAGCAATTCCCCAACCACCATTTCCTTTGACGATAGATGTTTTTCCATTGACGATTAAGAACGGACCAAATTCAACAGCATCCCGGTAGCCAACTTGAAGGGCTTCCTCTTTGCTATATTTCCCAAGTAAGAGTTTACCATCGTATGTAAACCCAACCATACCACCACCCATATTGGCATCCACATAATCACTGACGACTTTCCCATTTTGAATGACGGTTCCATGAGGAAGAGCACCATTACTATTCCAATCTGGATCATAAAAGCCTCCTGCATTGATTGCAACCTGTGCCTTTTCTCTTTGAGCCACATCTGTAATGTATTCTCCTTTTTCTTTTAAATATGCAGTGGTTGCAAGATGCACTCTTTTCGGATCATAAACTGCTACTAAATATCCTTGATAACCTTTCCCAGAGACTTCAATAACTTTATATAAATCATTTCCCTTATCCTTTTTTAAAATCTGTTCTTCATATTCTGAATGATAAGTTATTGTGCTCTTTTTCTTCGTTGCAATCTTAATGAAACTAGGATCGCTTTCTTCTTCTACTTCAATCATATGATTATTCTCTAAAACTTTTTGAATCACTGCATCTGGATAAAATATTTTCGCAAGATATTGATGGTGCATCGTTGTCATAGAAGAAGTAATCCAAAAATTTCGAAACGCATCCCAAGGACCATAAAATAAAAAGAAAACACATCCCAATAAAATGAAACAAATTCTTTTTAGTATGAAAGTCTTTTTATTTTTCTTTCTCATTTTATTTCCTTTCTCTATTCATTCTCTTTCTTAAGCGTGAAACTTAAAAGCGAAAAGCAAACTGTAAAAATGAGAAGAAGACAAAGTTTTAAAAGAAAAACATTCAAAGAAAACTTCTTCATCAAAAACTTAAGACTTTCTCTTCCTAAAACGCCACTGATAACTCCTAATAAAAGAATGACAGAAATCTCTTTTTTCCTTGCTTTCAAATTCTTTGATAATAAAAAGTCAAAACTTGAAACCACCAAAAAGGAAAAGGAAAGAACAAATGCAAGCAAATCCGCCAAAAGTGTTTGTAAGTGAAAGCACTTAAATAGCCAAAAGAAAAAATAATTAAGAAGGACTGTCAGCAAAACAAAGAAGTAGGAAAAGGCACCCTTTTTCATTCGATTATACCAACTAATATGATCCTTTTCTAAGTATCCTTCAACAGACTTTAGAAAATTTTGCTGATTACTTTTATATTTTTTCGGAATAAACGTTTTACTTTTTTGATAAACTTCATCAAACTTTGTTAAGTCCAGTAAAGGTAATATATATTTTTCTTTTCCAAAAACTTCAATAATTTCTAATTGATGATCATTGGTGTGTTCCTTATATTTAGAAAGTCTTGGTGCAGCAATCACTTTTTTATTTTTTTGTAATGAAGACAATATACTTCCAACTCCACCATGCGTAATGACAATAGAGGCTTCTTCTAAATATTTATTAAACTCATCCATTGGAATTAAATCAAATATTTCTAAAACATCACTTTGATAGTCTGTGCATCCTGCTTGAACAACGACTCTTTCTTGGATGACGCCTTTTTTCTTTGCTTTCTCAACTGCGTCTAAAAGTCTTGTAAAAGGTTTATCTTGCGTTCCTAATGTTACAAAAACCATTAATAAAGCCACCCTTCATAATGTGCTTTGGGATAAAGTTTTAGTAAGCTTTCCCACTGAACAATAAAAACGTCTGCGAAAGGATAAACCAACTTTCCCGTTATCGATTTTGAATGAATGTTTGCAAATGTTTCGATAAAGATAATTTTACTCCCAAAAATTTTTCCAATACAGCACATTGGTCCTGCAACATGCGCACCTGTTGTGACAATATAGTCAGGATGATATTTTAAGTAAAAATAAAGATTTTTAAAACAGTTTCCCAATAATTTAAAAGGATAAGTTAATGGATGATCCTTCGTTCCATAAATTAAGTATGAAACATTTGGATATTTTTCTTTTAGTTTTAAATTGGATTTTGTTTTTTCGGTAATCAGACAAGTATCATATTTTGAAAATAGACTTTTTAACTGTAACAATTCTGCTAAATGTCCTCCAGTACTTGCGATAAACATGACTCTTTTCATGACTTTAATTCCTCTCTAATAAAGATTTCCAAGAAAGTAAGACTTTTTCTTGACGATAAGGTTCGATTGTCTTACGTGCATGTGCACCAAGCTCTTTTCGAATGTCTTCATTGTTGACTAAGTCACTGACTTTTTTTATATAGGCTTCTTTGTTTCTATTTTTTATTAAATATCCGTTATAACCACTTTGAATAATTTCTCTTGCTCCTTCTGCACAGTGATAAGCAATACATGGAATTCCATGACTCATTGCTTCTAGTAAGACAATACCAAAGCTTTCTGTTTTAGAAGTCATCAAATATATAGAGGATTGATTTAAAAGTTTTTGAATGTAATCACTTTTTTGAAATCCATGTAATGTTATATATGACTCTAGATGATTCTTTTTTATCTGCTCTTCTAAGTTTTTTCGCTCTTTTCCATCACCCACAATATCTAAATGCCAATCTTTAAATTTTTTAGAAAAGGAAATAGCTAAATCCACTAAATCATCATATCCTTTCTCAGGAGTTAATCTTCCAATTGAGATAAAGCGTTTTTGATTAAGACGAGAGAGTGTGTCGGGAATTTTCTCGAGTGTATTTGGAATATAGATGCATTTACATTTCATATTTTGCATTTCTTTTTCATAAAAGTTTTTTAAATCTTTGGAGACAAGAACCAAGTAATCTAAATTTTTACATGAGCAAACAATCGTTTTGACGTATTGAATATTTTGATGATGATGATTATGTTCCCAGCCAATTTTTAAAACGTTTTCTCTTCCATAAAGAGAAAGCCATTCATCAAAAATATCTCGAGTAGCGATCATTATATCGGCATCACTTTTTTTAATGGCTTCAATCATTTTATGTTTTTTTAAGTATAGAGTCTTCGCAGCTTTTACCCCTTCTTTAAGCGCAGTGATGAGTTTTTTATTAGAAAGCGCTTGATAAAATTCTTGTTCATTTGGTTTTCGATTTTGAACTAAGTAATGAATTTTTACATGAGGATCAATTGAAAACGCAGGTTCTTGATAGAGTTTATAAATACAAATAATTTCAACTTCATAATAGGGAACAAGCATATTTGCAAGGGATGCAATACATCTTTCAATTCCCCCAAACCCAAGATGAAGTGCCAAAATGGATACTTTTTTCATAAATAAGACACCCTCCATTATTCCTATTATAGCGCCAGGGAATTGGGAAGTCAAAAGGCAAACAAAAACGTCCATTTTTATAAAGATATTCGAAATGATATAAAGTTTTGATTTGGATATTCGAATTAAATAGATAACCCATATATATCCTTATGTTACAATAATTTTTGCCTAGAAAATTATGAATGGAGGTATATATATGGGTCGTAATTATTTTAACAAAAATTTATCTATTTTGGAAATTGGAAATATTGAATTTTATTTAAATGAAGGAAAGGGTTGTTCTGAAATCGGAAGATTGTTAAATAGAACTGAAGCAACTATAAGACAAGAAGTTAAAAAATATTCTGCTTATTTTGGTAGTCAAAGAAAATGTTCTAATTGCTTAAATAAAGATAATTGTCATCAAAAATATCTTTGTAAAACTATTAGAGATAAAGTTAAATGTTCTCAATGTAAGTATTGTTCTTATTCTGTTAAAGTCTGTCCTAATTATAAAGTGGTTATTGATTGTGAATTATTAAAAAAGAACCATCATGTTTGTAATGGGTGTGAATTATATTTTAAATGTAAGAAAATCAAAATTAAATATCATGCTGAAACTGCTATTAAAATGCACAATGCTGTTCAAAGAGTTTCTCGTATTGGTACTAAGGTTGATACTTTCCCAGAAGAGTTTAAAGAGTATCTATCTAGGCTTATAAGAAATGGGATTTCTCCTGAAGTCATTATGAATACTCTTCCAGAAAAATATCAAATATTTAAATCTGCCACTTCTTCCTTTTATGAATGGATTGATAAAGGTTTATTAGATTGTTGTAATTTAGATTTAAGAAATAAGGTTTCTAGAGTGAGATATGGTACAAATACTGAAAAACGAAACACCGTTAGAGGTCATCAATTAAATGGTAGAAGTATTGAAGATTTATCAGAAGAGGAAAGAATTTATAGGCCTCTTGGTGTTGTTGAATTAGATACTGTAGAAGGTATTAAAAGTAGAGAGTTATTATTTACTATTATGTTTCCTTGTTTTTCTTTAATGCTTGGCTTTAAAATAAAAAGAAAAACTCAAGAAGAAATTGGGAAAATATTAGATATGCTTGAAGATAAATTAGATAGTTATTTTTATGTTCTTTTTAGAAAAGGAATTCCTGATAATGGTTGTGAATTTCTTGATTTTAATTTATTGGAAAAATCTATTCATAAAGATTTACATAAAAGAATGGAAATTCATTATACTCACTCTTATTCCTCTTATGAAAAACCTCATATTGAAAATAATCATATTCTTTTAAGATAGTTAATCAAAAAAGGTTATGATATTACTCTTTTATCCAGTGATGATATTTTAAATATTATCAATCGCTTAAATAATTATCCTAGACAAAAAAAGAATTTTAAAACACATCTTCAACTTTTAGAAGAAGAACTTGGAGATTATATTCTGAATTTATTAGATTTACATCATATTCCTATCGAACAATTAAATATGAAGAATATGATAATAAAAAATCAAGAGCGAACAAAGTGAGTTTATCTTGACTCTTGATTTTTTATTTCATATTTTTAACATTATTTTTCCAATAAAGTTTATCTTTATTGGTTACCAACTATTCAAATTCGAATATTCATTTCGAATATCCTCTCCAAAATTCACCTTATTTTATGAATATTTAGTATAGAATTATTTATAGACATTAAAAACACATCTTTATTTTGTAATTTAAAAAGTGATAAAATTTCTTTCACCACTCCTTAATATTTAAGAGCCAAAAATTCAAGACAGTTCCAGACAAAAGCCTGGAGCCTCGAATCTTTCTTTCGAAGAATGCAAATAGACTCATATTTTTATTTTCTATTCCTTCTATCTTAATTTCTACGAATCAGCTTATTTCTTTTTCTTACCAAGTGCTCGAAAAAAAGAGTTACTCAATAAAACATCTTGATGTTTTATTGAGTGTTAGCACCACGCGGAACGAGATACCGCTGCTCGTACCACCAGTATAGATGTTATAGTAGAAAACACCTGCGTCCGTAGTATTGACATAGCCACCACCGCGACCGAACCATGGGCCGGACGAATTGACCATGCCACTGCTATCACCGTACCATCCTGCCGTTTCACTTAAGGCATGGCTTTTTACTGCTGAAGTTGTATAAAAATTTATATAATCTTTATATTGTGTGTCCCAAACTCCTGTAAATCCTGATGAACCTACTGTATGATCATAATTTCCCATCACATATTCCCAAGACCCTCCTGCCATATCATATACTCCATATATATTTCCTGTCGTACTTGCTCCTGGACCTCTTTGTCCTTTTCCACTTCCGTCACTGTTTAAGTCATTATATGGTATGCAGTCTGCTGATTGTGCTAAGCCTGGGGCGCCTCCTGAACAGCCGGTTTTATATCTCTCACTTTCACTGACGAAATAATTATTAATATAGACTTCTTTATTGGCTCCTTCATAAGCACTATTTCCATATTTTCCATATTTACTTTGCGTGAGATATGCTACTGCTGCCCATTCGTCGTTTTTCATCGCATGACTATCATATATTGTTTCACTCATTCCAAAGGCGATGTCGCCTGCGATTCTTTTTGCTGTACTATAGACATTGCTGACTGAAATAACTCTCCATGAGTATACACCTGGTTTGATGATTACATTTTGTGGTTCACTCTTATTTTGTTCTGCTGCTGATGTTGTATCTGCATCTTTATATCCGGTTTCAAACTTTCCTACCCATATTCCTGAAAGCTCTCTACTTCCTAAAGTAAAAGCATCCGGCGTGTACCAGCCTGAGGGAGAGTCACCTGAATAAGTCGCTGTTCCTTCCTCCTTTGTGTCTGTGTTCACAAACTGAACATCAATTTCCCCTGGATTAGATGCATCGCTTCCATTTTTTCCATAATCTCCTTGAATGGTATAACTGTATCTTGGAACCCACACATACATTTGAAGTATATCGTCCATTGGAATCGTGGTTCCTGCTTTCGCATTTTTATAAGTACTATCATATTCATTTGGTTCAACTATTACCGCATTCGCCCACTTCTGTTTTGCATAATCAAACCATTCGCCTTTTTTAGTGATGTTAGCTTTCTCCCAATTTTGACTTGCTTCATTGTAAACAACTGGAATGAGTCTATTTCCTAGCTCTGGGACATTCGCTCCACTTCCATCCGCTACTGGTTTCGCATAATCACTGGTTCCAAGGATTTGTACAGCTTCCACTTCGATTTTTCCATAAAAGACTCCTCCGTTTGATGCATTGCTGGCATTTTCTTTTAACCAAATCTTTAAAGCATAATCAACTTTGTTTTTCTCTCCCCTTTTTAATACCCCTGTATCTATTTCTCTTCCGTCTGTTAAAGTATCTACTTTATCTAAGCCTTTTCTTACCAATTCATAGTTGATATCTTGAGATGAGACAAAATTACATTGATCGCAGGCTTTTCTTTTTTCATCATCATCGACAAGCTTCAATGTATATTGAACATCAACTTTACTGTTGTTTTGGATTGAAAACTCAAATGGAGTTCCTTGCATTCCAACTTTGTCTGGTACTGGCATGGATGATGAGAGCGTCAAGTCTCCACTGTTCTCAACTATTTTAATATCTAAGCCTTGAGGCGTTAAATTAAATTCTCTTTCCCCTTCAACCTGAAACTTTAACCATGCATAAGAAATTCCACCTAAAAGAAGTATTCCAACAACAAGTAATAAAAGAAGAATTCTATACTTTTTCTTATTTTCTTTATTTTCCATATCTTTCCCTTACCTTCTAAAAATAGAATACCCATCTTTTTCTATTTCACTCAAATGATTGCTTAATAGCCCGAACTCGACTATTCTAATTTTATTATAGGCGAAATTAGGCTGTGAGTCAATTCTAAAAGAATTTTTTCAAAAAGAAAAAGAGAACTCTTATTGATAATTCTCTTGTTTAACTTCCATATAACTTTGTGGGTGTTTACAAACAGGACAAACTTCTAAAGCATCTTTTCCTACATAAACATGACCGCAGTTTCTACAAATCCAAATTTTATCTTCATCTTTGTGGAAAACTCTATCATCTTTAACATTCTTGAGTAAAGTTAAATATCTTTGTTCATGTTCTTTTTCAATTTTTGCGACTTCTTCAAATAAATAAGCAATTCTTGTAAATCCTTCTTCACGGGCAGTTTCTGCGAATTCTTTATACATCTCTGTCCATTCATAATTTTCACCTGTTGCAGCATCTTCTAAGTTTGTAACGGTATCAGGAATTTCTCCACCATGAAGCTCTTTAAACCATAATTTAGCATGTTCTTTCTCATTGTTTGCAGTCTCTTCAAAAATTGCTGCGATTTGTTCATATCCATCTTTCTTTGCTTTACTTGCATAATAAGTATACTTGTTTCTTGCTTGACTCTCTCCTGCAAAAGCAGCCATTAAATTTTGTTCTGTTTTTGTTCCTTTTAAATTTTCCATTGTATGTATCTCCTTCCTTAAATAACTTCTATATCAGAAGGCACTCCTTCGATGATAGATTTATCTTTTTGAAAATCACGATGAAAATAGACTTTTGCTAAAGGACTATTGGGATACATAAAATACGTATCATAAACCATTTTAACATCCATATTCTCGTGACTACATCTTATTTTAGCACGTCTATCTATCTTCGACAAGCCATCCATTCGATCTTTTATGAACATCTGTTGCTTCTTTATTGCTCCAAGAGGTTGACCTCCTCCACCAACACAGCCATCTTCACAATTCATCACTTCAACAAAATCATAAAGCTTGTTTCCATTCTCAAGTTCTTTTAATACTGGGATGACATTTTTAATTCCTGTAATCGATGCGACTTTAAACTTTTTCTTACTGCATGTGACTTGTAAGACTCTTGTGTTTTCATCCATCGATAAAGTCTTAATTCGAAAAGGCTCCGCCATTAAAAACGATAGTGTTCGTAAAACAGCTTCACTGACGCCTCCTTTTCTTCCGAAAATAGTACCCGCTCCACTTCCTTCTTTTAATAAAAGATCAAATTCTCTTTCCTTTGTCGTTTTTAGGTCAATGTTTTCTTCTTTTAAGAGTAAAATAAGTTCACTTGTGGTAAGACAAATATCCATACTTTTTTCTAAGAAGATTTCTTCTTTTTTAGCAGTACAAGGAGCCACAACCACATGGATGACATTTTTTCGATCCAAGCGCTCTTTCTCTAGGAAATAACTATTGAGTACAGCCCCTTGCATTCCAATAGGACTCTTTGCAGTGGACAAGTGTGAAAGATATTGGGGATAAAAGTGTCTGACATAAGAAGTCCATGCAGGACAACAAGATGTAAAAAGTGTTGTTCCCTCCTCATCTAATAAATGATTAAAAAGTTCTGTTGCTTCTTCCATAACAGTTAAGTCTGCTCCAAAAGTCACATCAAAAACATAATCAAATCCCACTTTTTTTAAGGCTCCAATTAACTGGTTCAAAACATTTTCTCCACTTGGGATATCAAAAGCTTCCCCAATACTTGTTCGAACAGCAGGCGCAATAGAGATGGTTACGATCTTTTCTGTATCATGTAAATAGTCAAGGACCTTCTTATATTGATATTTTGGACTAAGTGCTCCCACAGGACAAGTTAAAATACACTGTCCACACCCGAGACAAATATCTTTATAAAAATCTCTTTGAATATTTTCTTTTTCTTGACAAGTTTTTTTACAAACACCACAGTCAATACACTTGGCTTCTATTCGATTAATAGAAGGATTTTCTTTATCAATAAAAACAGCTTTTTTCTCTTTTCCCATATATCATCTACCCTTTTTATTATTATAGCTTTTTTTCTCTTTTTAGAAAAGCCCATTTCTCATTTTAAATAGAGAAAAAATATGCTATAATCTTTTTAATAAGAAACTTTGAAATGAGGGATTTTGATGTCGATTCTTTTGCAAACAGGTCCTTGTACGGACTATGTTTTAGGGTATGTTTTTTCAATTGTGAAAGATGTTCTTTCCTTTTTACAAATCATTGCTCCAATTGTTCTTATTATAGGTCTTAGTATTTCAATTACTAAACTTGTCTCATCTGGTGGAGAAAATAAAAAACATATCAAAGGAATTCTCCTTCAAGTTCTTGCCATTATTTTTTTCTTTGCTCTTCCATGGCTTGTTGGAACTATTTTAGATCTTTTTGTCATTAATGATCTTGATAAAAGCGGTGCTATTTACACACTTGGAAGTTGTTATAAAAATGCTGAAGAGTTGCGTAAACAAATCAACAATACTAAAAATCAAGGTGTTGGTGGTGGAACGCCAAGTACAAACTTAAATCCAAATTTTACGCTTCCAAATCAGACAAATCCAAATAATAATACAAATTCCACACTTATTTTTGTAGGAGACTCAAGGACAGTTGGAATGCAAAGTGCAGTCGGTGGAAATGATATTTGGAGCTGTAAAACAAGTCAAGGATATTCCTGGATGAAATCAACCGGTGTTCCAAACATTGAGAGCAAAATTACAAACAATGCCAAAGTCATTATCTTGCTTGGTGTAAATGACTTAGGCAATATCAATAGTTATATTAGTTATGTCAATCAAAAAGCAAACGACTGGAAACAGAAAGGTGCAAGTACTTATTTTATCTCTGTTTTACCAACAGATAAGGGATCAAACGGCTTAAATACTACCATTAATAGCTTCAATCAAAAGCTTAAGAATAACTTAAATAGTAATGTTACTTATATGGATGTGAATAGTTACTTAAAATCAGATGGCTTTACAACGACAGATGGTATTCATTATACAAACGATACATATCAAAAAATTTATAACTATATTAAAAGTCACTTATAAAAATAGAAAGGAAGATAGCAATGAATTTAATTTTAGATGCCAGTGAATGTAAAGATTATGTTTTAGGTTACTTTCTCGCTTCTGTTAAACAAGTCGTTGGGCTTTTACAAATTGTTGCTCCAATTGTTTTAATTGTTGCGCTCGTTATTTCATTATCAAAATTAGTTATCACTCCGGATAGTCAAGAAAAAAAAGGCACAAGAGGAATTTATTTAGAAGTGATGGGTATCCTCTTCTTTTTTCTACTTCCTTGGTTGGTAGAGCTTACTTTGAATGTTTTTGTAGTCAAAGATAAAGATGGTGGTGCTTTATATGTTTTGGGAAGTTGTTTTAAGTATGCAGATGAGATTAAAAAAACTTTAGAAAGTACACCAAATCAAAGTGTTGGAAATGGAATTCCCCCTACGAATATTACTTCAAATTCTTATCTAAATTCTGTTGGGAGTGCTACACCAAGTAGTGGGAAAGGACTCGGAAAAGTTTTAAATGTTTCCATTCAATATAATGTTAAGGATAGTGCTGGAAGATGTGGGAAAGGAAGTCGAGATTACTGCGCTTCTGTTGCAACCGTTGAATATCAAAATAAAACGGTCAAGTACTATGTTGGGTATCAAAACAATTCTCAACTCTTAAGTGGTTCTTGTAGAGCACATGCTTTAACAGGTGTAATTAATGCGGTAAAGGGTACGAATATCTCAACACTTGACTTACAAAATTATATGTATAAGCTCACACCAAACAGTGGTGTTCTAGTCGGAAAAAAACTGGATCAAGCCATTCAACATTATGGGCTTAATGCCACGATTTATCATAGTGAATTAAGTCGTAGTGATGCAGCAACTAAAATGCGAGAAGCTGTTAAAAATGGGCAACCTGTCATGATTTTTGTCGCACATTCACTTTGTTCTGATCTTGCTGGAACCCATCATGCATATATCGTTTTAGACATTGATTCAAATGATAATGTTGTCATGATTGACAGTTGTAACTATCCAAGAACATCCAGCTATAAGAAAAGAACTCCTGAACAATTAGCACAATGCTTGAGTCCAGACTCTATTTCGAATAGTTATTATCGAATGATTGTATTTGATTTTTAAAAGGAGATAAAGATATGAATTTAAAAAAAATAGCCATTGCCTTTGCCTCTATTTTTGCGGTTCTTTTACTCATTAGTTTTGTGAACAATAAAAGAGTTGAAAAGACAAATGAAAACTTTGAAACAAAGGAATACTTTAATGACGCAGTTGTGCTTCAGTCTTCAACGGATTTAGAAAAATTAGAGACTTCTTTTCGAATAAATTCAACGATTGAACAAGACATTAATAATTATTTAATACAGTCTTCTCATCTTCTTTTAAATTCTTTATCTGAAGAGAATGATACATCAAAGAAGAAATTAGAGATTAAAAATTTATCTAAAGAAAAGATACTCTCCTTCACACACAATATTGTAACAGGTGGCGAAAAAGCCTGCTTTGATAAGGCTTTTCTCATCGAGCTTATCCAATCTTACTTTAATGTTGTTATCAGTGATATTCCAAAGTCTCAAAGCTACCAAATTATCAACGATAATATTTGTTTTGAAAATGTCTTTTTAAACGAAGTAGCCATTTCAAATACTCAAATTAAGAACATTTCAGATACTCAAATTGAAGTTCTTTTAACCGAAGAAGGAAAAGAGAAAACTTGGCAGTTTACCTATCAATATAATGGATTTCACTATATGATTGAGAAAATTGAGTGGTTCTAGAAGAACCTCTTTTTTCTTTTGGCATAAACTATCTACAGGTGAGGTATAAATGAAAAAAAGAAAAGGACATTCTCCTTTTTGTAGATGTCATATTTGTAAACAAAAACGTCTTTTAAATCCTTTTTATTTATTTTCGATTCTTTTCTTTATTATCATTGTATTTTATCAAGCCCTTCTTCTAATTTTTTTAACTACAAGGGTACATGCAATTCTTCTTTTTATTGAATTTTTATTTGCGATGTTTTTGATATTTCTCATTTTGCTTTAATAAAAACAAGCGAATTTGATTCATCTTCGAAAAAATAATTGTCAAGGAAACACAGCTTTCATAATCGTGTTGATGAATCTCTATTTTAGGAGGAAGTGCTAAAAGGCAAGCGAATAAGTAATATTCTTCTTCATAATAAGGATATTTTTGTTGATAAATTTCAAAGAGATGATCGATATCTTGTTCCAGGCAGTGTTCCTTAATAAAATAAAGCATATCCTCAATTGGGAGACCTTTACTCATCTCATCAAGATGAATTAAAAGAGGATGATCTGCTTCTAGTAAGTGAGAAAGAGAAAAAGCATGATGAACAAAAACGAGGCGATAATTTTTTTTATTACTAATTATTTTGTACCAATTTTCTAAAGCTTCTTGGGCGAAAAAAAGAGAGGAAAAAAGAAGAGAGATATTTTTTTGAAAAAGATAAACAAGTGGAGATGGATAGACTTCTTTAAGGAATAAAAGTTCTAGATCTTGATAATAATGAATGAGGTATGTAATTCTTGCTTGATTCTCTTCATAAATTCTTTTAATATCATCAAGACAGACTTTTTTATAGAAAGTCGTTTTATTTTGTAAAAGCGATAACACATGTATCATGTCTATCGCTTTTTCTTCTGGTTGATAGTGTTTTTCTACAATGTAGGGAAATACTTCTTCTTTTGTATCTAGAGTTGTGATGGGTTTTAGAAAATTTTGAAACCCTCTCTCTTCTAGTGAAGAATATATTTTTTCTTTGGAAAAACACTTGGGCTTTTTTATAAAGTATTTCCGTTCATTGGTTGTAATAATTTTTAAAGCGCCTCGTAGTTCTATTTTTTGAATCCACTCATTGCTCATTTGAAATAACAGTGGGAAGAATGAGTTTACTACCAACTTTTAATTCTTCTAAAGGATTATATTTTGAAGCTTCTTCTCGGCTAACTCCATATTTATTTAAAACTTCATCGATTGTATCTTCTTCTCTTAAAATATAGACTGAATAGGTTGAAAAAGTTTCTTCGGTGTCTTTAAAGACAGAAAAAATAGAGTTGATGACTTCTTTTTTAGGAACAGTCTCTTCTTCTTGTTTGAACACTTCTTCCTCCATTTTTTCTTCTAAAACTTGTTCAACTTGTGGTGGCTCTTGTTCCTCTTCAATTAAAGTTTCTACAACAAGAGTATCCTTTGCCATTTTATCAATATTCTCCTTTGCTTCTTTCACTGTTTCTTCTTCTAAGACAGGTTCTGGTTCAGTCTCTAATACATCATCTCTTACTTCTTCTAATAATTCTACTTTTTCTAAGGGCTCATCCTCCACCATTAAGCTTTCTCTTTCTGATGGTAAAACATCTACTACTTCTTCCTCTTCTTCTATTTTTTCAATGCCTTCAATTAATAAATCTATTTTGACAAGCAGTGCTTCTTCATCGAGTATTTCATACGTAAAATCTTCTATTTCAACTTTTCTATCTTCTTCAAGAGATGATGTGAGCGCAATATCCACGGGTATTTTATAAGAGAATGGTTCATCAAGACGAGAAGCTTCTGTTAGTTTATAAGTTCCACTAATAATGAAATCTCCAAGAATAGAACTATCATCTTTAAATTTTAAGGTATGTTCTAAGGAAATACTTGAAATTTCTCCAATCATCGTTTTAAAAGGTATCTCTTTTTCAAATGAAATAATTTGTTTCATATTCTCTTTCTCCTTTCTATAGTTCATCTTACGAAAAAAAAAGAAAAGTATGACTAAATCTTTACTTTTCTCTTTTCAAATAAACTTTCATAAACTTCCATATAGCGTTCTACATAATGAAATTGAATTTCTTTTTGAATATTTTTAGGAAGCTTTTTGACGTCTTTTTTGTTTTCAAGGGGAAGATAGATCTCTCTTATTCCTGCTCGATGCGCACCAATGACTTTTTCTCTGACACCTCCGATTGCAAGGACATGTCCTCTTAAGGTGATCTCCCCTGTCATTGCAACAGATCCAGATACAGACTTTAAAGTAAGCGAACTAATCAGTGCGGTTGTAAGAGCAATTCCAGCACTTGGTCCTTCTTTACTCACAGCACCTTCTGGAATATGAATATGAATATCATTTTCTAAAAAGAGTTTTTGAGCAATGCCAAATCTTCCTTTATTCGCTTTAATATAGTTTAACGCAATATGCGCAGACTCTTGCATCACTTCACCTAAAGATCCTGTTAAAATAAGGTTTCCCTTTCCTTCAAAGTACGTCACTTCTATCGGTAAAATATCTCCACCAAATGGTGTATAAGCAAGCCCATTTACAACACCCACTTGAACTTTTTTGGCACTATCATGATAGTGATAGATTGGGTCGTCTAAAAATTCTGGAAGCATTGTCTTTACGATTTCAAAGTAAGGTGTTTCTTTATCAACATAAATTTTTTTGACAATCTTTCTTAAGATCTGATCGATCATTCTTTCTAAATCACGAACACCTGCTTCTTTTGTATAAGAACGGATGATTTCTAATAATGCCTCATCGCTAAACTGAACTTCTAATGTTGTTAGTCCATTTTGATTCAATAATTTAGGAAGAAGACATTGTTTCGCAATTTCTAATTTTTCATATTCTGTATAAGATGAGATATGAATGATTTCAAGGCGATCTCTTAATTCTAGCGGAATTTGGTCTTCATAGTTTGCTGTTGCAATAAATAAGACATTGGATAAGTCAAATTCTTCTTCTAAATAATGATCTTGAAAGTGCATGTTTTGTTCTTTATCTAATACTTCGAGTAGGCAAGATGCGGGATCTCCTCGGAAGTCTTTTTGCATTTTATCAATCTCATCAATAATGAAGACAGGATTGGCACTTTTACATTTGGCAATTCCTTGAATAATTCTTCCTGGAATGGAGCCAACATAAGTTCTTCTATGACCGACAATTTCTGCTTCATCACTCATTCCACCCACGGATATTTTGGCAACGGTTCTATTCAGTGCTTCTCCAATACTATACGCAAAAGATGTTTTTCCAACACCAGGAGGTCCTACAAAACAAAGAATAGGCGTTCTTTCTTTTTGTTTTTTCGTATTTTCTTTCACTGCTAGATATTCAATCATTCTTTTTTTAACATCATCCAGCCCATAATGAGATTGATTTAAGTAGTTGGATACCTCTTTTAAATTCGCATTGTCTTTTGTATAGCGTTGCCAAGGAAGACGAAAAAGCCAATCTAAATAATCTCGAATTCCAGAAAGTTCTGGAGAATTGCTTGAGACATTTTCATAACGTTTTAACTCTTCTTCAATTCGCTTTCTTATTTTATTTGGACATTTTAACTTTGGAAGTTTCTTCTTCATTCGTTCAATGTCTTGTTCTTTACTTGAAACATCCCCGAGTTCTTTTTGAATCACTTTTAGTTTTTCACGCAATAAAAATTCTTTTTGACTTTTTTCCATTTCTTTTTGAACGGCGATATCAATTTCACGTTCTATTTTAACGATACCCAGTTCTTTTTTAATCTCTTCCATAATCATCTTAGCGCGATTAATTGGGTTGATTTCATAAAGATATTTTTTCTTTTCACTGGATGGAACTGTTAAAAATGATGCGACAACATCGGTTAAGATACTTAACTGTTCAATTCCTTTAATTTGACTCATGAGAGCATTACTCATATAAGGCGACTCTTTAATATAACGTTCTAGAAGACGAAGAAGCATATCTTTATACAAGATTTCATCTTTTAATGAGACTTTTGGGACAAGGATTTCTTCACATTCAGCATAATAAACACCGTTTTCAAAATAGTATGAATGAACATTAACTCTTCGAAGTCCTAATATAACAGAACGCACTTTGGATTCTGGTGGGATAGAAAGATGGAGTTCCATGCTTCCTAATATAGCAATAGATGGCAGTTCTGTAATATCAAACGTATCTCCAGTATCTAAGGGAGTTGCAACCAATATTTCGTGTTGTTCTGTTTTATCTGCAACATTAAGAGTTCTTATCTGAGCTTCATGATCTGTTTCCATTCTTAGTTCACTCTCGGGAAAGAGGATGGTATCCTCAATGATGAGTACAGGTCTTTTCAAGTTTGATGCCCTCCCTTCTTCTATAGTTTTCTATTATAAACGAATTCAAAAATTTGACAAGTGGAAATAACTAGAAAACGCATTTTTTTCATCATTTTACAACAAAAAAAGAAGCTTACAAATTAAAAGCTCCTAAAACTTATCAAAATTAATTTTGACAAACTTATTATCATGAAGAGCACTACTTGCTTGAACCAAAGTTCTAATTGCTAAAGCAGTTTTTCCGTCTTTTCCAATAACACGTCCTAAGTCTTTTTCATCGACCATAACTTCCAAATGAACGCCATTTTCTAGGGAATCTTTAAACTCTTTTACTCGAACTGCATCTTGATCTACAACAAGAGCCTTCACAATTTTTTCAGTTAATAAAGCATAATCCATTCTTAATTTTCCTTCTTATTTTTTGAATCAGCAAATTTTTTCATGATACCTGCTTGACTAAAAAGACTACGAACTGTATCAGATGGAATGGCTCCTTGGTTTAACCATTTTAGAGCAACTTCTTCATTAATCTTCACTTCTTTTTCTTTCGCGATAGGATTATAAGTTCCAATTAATTCAAGATATTTACCATCTCTTGGACTTCTTGAGTCCGTCGCAACAATACGATAGAAAGGTCTTTTCTTTGCTCCCATTCTTGTAAGTCTTAATTTAACTGCCATATCTTTTTCTCCTTCCACTGCAATTTCATTTTTCTTCCTTATTATAGCGACTCTTTTTTTCCTTGTCAACCTTTTTTAGTTGACAGGTGGATTTTCTTCTATTTGAGGTTGTTCTTCGATATATTCTTCAACTACATTCTCATCTATTTCTTGTTCAATATCTTCTTCATTTCCAATCTCATCCCAAGCATCTTCTTCTTCATTAATAGCAATCTTTACTTTGGTATCCCCAACCAATTCAACGCCAAGTTCTTTTTCTATTGTATAGTTAATTTTATTTCCATCAATTTCTGCTTTTATTACGGTGGGTTGTTTTAAGCTTCTTACAATAATCTCTTCTCCTTGTACCATATCGTCTTCTCGTCTTCTTACACTGACAATTTCATGGTAGGTATTGGTGTCTTTAACCACTTCTGTTTGACTATCATTATCATAAGAATACCAAATATTCACATCATAACTACCATCCATTATGACTTTCTCATTCATCTTGCTTCCATGAAAAGTATGATTGATAACCCAGCATCCTAAAATCGTAGATGGAGTATTTGAAAGGACAACACTACTGTTTGTTGTAAAAACCTTTTTTCCTTTTCCAACAACTGCTTTCGTTACAATTTCTTTAAAATGCGCCATATTTTTTCCCTCCTCTAATCTACTGTATGCAAAAATACCCTTTTTTGTACCAAAAAGGAAGACGCAAAAAAAGACTCTTAGCAAGGAGCCTATTCTTTTTATTCGCTATATTTCATGAAGAAAGCGTTGAGTATGGACTCTACAGTTCTCAATTTTGAATCCACTTCAGAAACGCATTCCAAATAGGTTTGATAAAGTGGGATACTTTCTAATTCTTCTTTTGCTTTTTGAAGGTCGTGCTTGATTTGCTCATCTTGCATTTTACTTTTGACATATTTTTGTTGAAGCTGTTTGACATGTTCTATTTTACTCAGGACATTTTGATTTGCACGCATCTCGCTTTGAACAATTAAAAGATTTTGATAAGATGTATCTTTTTTATTCTTTCAATAACGCGTTCAACTTGTTCGATAATTTTACTTTGCTCGTCCATCTAAACTCCATGTTTTAGCACAAGTAATTGTAACAGGAACAATCTTTCCAACTTCAATATTTTCTCCCGTAAAATTGACAAGCTTATTGGTATCTGTGTAGCCAAAGTAGGCATCTTTTTGTTTTAGAGAATTTCCTTCCACTAAGACATCTATTGTTTTGCCAACAAGCGCTTGATTGTTTTCTAAAAAGTAGTGGTTCACTTTTTCATTTAAGCGCTTTAAGCGTTCTTCTTTCACTTTTTCCGCAACTTGATCTTTTAGCTTAGTAGCCGGTGTCCCAACTCGAGGAGAATAAATAAATGTAAAGGCATTATCAAATTTACAAATATCTACCAGGGAAAGTGTCTCTTCAAAGTCTTCTTCACTCTCTGATGGAAATCCTACAATAATATCCGTTGATAAAGCAAGACGAGGAATTTTATCTTTCAGTTTTTTTACAAGTTCTAGATAACTCTCTTTTGTATAGCGTCGTCCCATTAATTTTAATATACGATTGCTTCCTGATTGAACAGGTAGATGAATACTTGGCATAATATTTTTGTATTTACTGATGACATTAATCATCTTTTCATTAAAGTCCCAAGGATGACTGGTTACAAAACGAATACGAGAAATAGATAGATGGGCGACATCTTCTAAGAGTTCCCCAAGACCATAATTATCATACAAATCTTTTCCATAAGCATTGACATTTTGTCCTAATAAAGTCACTTCTTGATAGCCTTGTTGCACGAGATCTTTTACCTCATTTAAAATCGCTTCTTTTTCTCGACTTCTTTGTCTTCCTCTTGTATATGGAACGATACAATACGTACAGAATTTATCACAACCGTAAATAATATTCACATACGCTTTATAAGATGTTTTTCTTGAAACTGGCATCTGTTCTATTAAATCTTTCTCACGTGAATAAACTTCAACTTGTAATCCTTCTTTTAAAGAGGAGACAAGAAGTCTTGGAATATCATAAAAGTTATGTGTCCCGACAACAAAGTTCATCCATGAATAATTCTTTAAGACTTCATCTACAACAATTTCTTCCTGAGACATGCAGCCACAAAGTCCCACCATCAAATGAGGATTTTCTTCTTTTAAGTGCTTACAACGCCCTAACATACCAAAAGCTTTATTATGGGCATTTTCTCGAATAGAACAGGTATTTAAAAGAATTAAGTCCGCCTTAGAATAATCATCTATCTTTTTAAATCCCAACTCTTCTAGTATTGCTTCAATATTTTCACTATCATGCTCGTTCATTTGACAGCCATAGGTTTTTATGAAATAAGTTTTTCCCAAAAAGTAATTTTGATAAGCTGGATCAAGCGTAAATTCCTTGGTTTGATAATCTCTTTTATCTATACTTCTTGCTTCTTTAAAGTTGGGTTTTAACATATTGAACACCTCTTCTTTTCTTAAAGATTATAAAATAAAAAGAAAGAAAATACAAGGAAAAAGAAATCCTTTGATGATTCTTCAAATTTTTTTCAAAAACCACTTTTAGATTTCTTTTTTTTATGATTTGTAATAACACTGTTTATACCTTGTACCATAATTGTAGCAAGTACTACAACTCTCAGTAGTTGAATCTAATCCACAATGATCACGAGAAGGATTGACTCCTGTTGTGTTACATTGCATTTTACTTCCCGATACACCAGCTGCAACACAGTTATAACAATATGTTGTAACACAGTGACAGTTATATGATCCTGTAACATAACTTTCTGTTCCACAAACACTTTTTCTTCCATAAGATACCTTAATTTTACATGTATTTTGGTTTCCAGCATTATCAACAACAGTATAAGTTTGTGTTGAGGTAGCTGAAGTGTTGAATGAATTGGAACTTTTTCCTCCGCAAGAAGAGACACCACTTAATTTATCACTACATGAGACTGTATAACTAAGTTTACTTGCACCACTTGAAACAGATGAGAAACTACAGCTTGGCTTTTTGTGATCAAGCTTGACTGTAACCGTTTCTGTGGACTTATTTTTTGCTTCATCAACCGCTTTATATTTATAAGTAACTGTTCCTTCAGATGAATATGTTTTGGTATATTTATTTTCTATTTTATCGCCGTTTAGAGTCGTTGTAATTTTCCCTACGTTATCTGTTACTTTGCTAGTTACATTAACACAGTCTGCATTGGACCAAGTATCACTTGTATATTTTTTGGAATTACAAGATCCAGAATCTCCTTTTTTCATCGTTATTTTTATCACAGGCGGAGTTCGATCAATCTTTACAGTATAAGTATCACTAATTACTTCTTTTTTCGCTCCTGTTTGAACTCTTACTCTCATCAAGTGAACGCCTTCTTCTTGAACAGTATAGGTTTTTTTCTTTTTCTTTTTGACAACTGTCCATACACCATCAATTTTTTCTTCAAAGTAGAAAGTATATCCAGATGGTGTATTCACAGGATCTGTCGTCACAGTTAGCTTCACATTGTCTTGAGTTGCCTTATTACTTTTTACGCTTCCTGTTAACTTGACTTTCGGAACTGTCTTATCGATATAATATACATCTGTATATTTCTCACATGTATTTCCAAGCTCATCGAATAAAATAATTTTTCCTCTTCGTTTTCCAGTTTCCTTGATGGTCTTTTGAGTCACTGATAGTCGGTTATTACTTTGTTTATAATATCTTCCAAGTTCTTGTTCCAGACTTACTTTTGGAGCATCGGGATCGGGCTCTTTATCATAATCAAATTTATATTTATTTGTATACCATTCCCAGCCGGATGCTGCTGATCGAAAGGTAAATGTTAATTTTATATCATCTATCGTCCACTTTTCTTTCGTGTGATCTGAGACAATGACAACTTGATTACAATCTGGTCCTGTTTTATCAATCACATAAGTTCCGGATTCTTTTTGACCACTAAGACCTCGGTTATCGATTCCTGTTCCTACAATGGTATATTTTCCATCACTTTCTAGCTTTATCGTAATTGCTTTTTTATAAGCTGTCGTTGTTTTTTGACTATAAACTGCCCCATTTCTATAAACAATATAACTATATTTTGCAACTTCTTCATCATCTTTTATTTTCATTGTCACAACAACTGTTTGATTGCTTGTCTTCTCATTTGGTGTAAATTGAACGACAGGTGGCATATTTTCTCTTTGAGTGTTATATCCATCACACTTTAAAAATGCTGAATAAGAGTATTCTTCTGTAGTTTGTTTTTGGACTTTGACATAACTATTATTGATATCACATGCTGTCTTTTTATACCCTTTTACTTCGTCAATATAGTCTTCATCCGTTAATGTTTTTAAACTAACTTGCCCGACATCTCCTATTTCTTTAGGTAGTTTACTTCGGTAATCACTATAATATGTTTTTCCTGCTAAAGCAAGCATGTCTTCTTGCTCTTTATAATATGCTTTTTTACTCGTCTCAAGTACATTTCGAACACTCATAACTCCAATCGTAGAAAGAAGTCCTACAATGACAATAACAGCTAAGAGCTCAATCATTGTAAATCCTTTTTTCGCCATTTCTATCACCTATTTTCTTCTTTAGTTTATCAAATTTCATTCTAATTGACAATTAAAAGAAAAGCGAAAAGGAGATATTCTTAATTCTCAAAGTTATGGAAATTTTAATATATTTAGTTTTCTTTACTTTAAGAATAAACTACAACTCAGATATGATAATTATAATAGTTATAGTTTTATTACAATGAGAAAAAATTTGACATGGAGGCAGTATTTTATGTGCTAATAAAAAATATTCTTTAGATTGTTAATCAAAGGATATTCAAGGAGTAGTAAAAGAGAGGATGCCATTCTTTTCGTTTAATGTATAAAAGCATTATGAATTATTATGGTACAATTTTGAAAGTAATTGCAGATTCCATGTTTTTACTCTTATCAAAAAAAGTGAAAATATTTACTATTTATCACTTTTCAATATATCAGCTAAATAGAACTCATCCCTATCGTGTTGTCGCTTATAGATTTTATACTTTTTAATATTATCAATTAGATTTTTAACGTTAGAACCTCCATAATATTCTTCTAAAAATTCTGATGACTGGTCATATTTTTTGCCATTGTATCTTATGTTTTTCTTAGCAAATATTTTCGGTGATTGAGAACTTTTTACTTTTTCATATTCTCTTTCTAAACCCTCATTTAATATTAAAAGCATTTCTAATTCTGGCTTTGTACAATATTTAAATATTTTCTTACTGGATACAATACCTTCCAAATCTTTAGGAATAGATAATTTATCATTTTGCTTATCACCTACTCTATATACTTTTACTGGTAAGCCATAATGTTTTAATTCAGATTTAATTATTGGATTGTTTAATTGCCTAATTGGATATGGTCTACGACCAATTAAATCATCTCTTGTAAAACAAAGAGCATCCGCATCTAATAAATGATTTAATAGCACTTTCTCATTTTGTCCTTCACACATTAATAGTATTCTCATTACATTAATTCCTTTTTAAAATCCATTAAAGCATCATAACTTACATTTGTATTGAATTCATTACTATAAAATTTATTACTCTTAGACAATTCTGATCTGAATTTATAATTTGTATGCATATTTTCTAATTTTATTGCGTCATCATATTTACTTATATAGATATTATCACTTCTACTAAATAGATCAAGTATTTCACAGTAATGTGTAGTAAATATCAATGTTGCATTCTTTTTATTTACTGATTTGTCTTTATAAAGATTCACTAAATTTTCAACTAATGTCTTATGAAAGTGATTTTCAATTTCATCAATTATTAAATCTGAGCCTGTTCTTAATGAATATACTACAAACATGAATAAACCAAATCCTTTTGTTGTACCACTTGATAGTATTTCATATAATTCAGAATTTGATACTTCTTTAGATGTTTTGTTTGTATAAATGATTCTATATTTGTTTTCATTTATCATTTTTATATTATCTAAATGTTCATCAAACATTTTTAATAATGATGTGATAACTTTTAAATTATTATCTAAAAGTTTATATACATTGAATGCTTGAGCATAATCTCTATAAATATAATCATCACTTGAACAGTATATTCCTCTTAATGAAATATCCTTTAATAATGAATAGATCATTGAAGTATCTTCTGGTAGTTTCACTTCTGGTTTTACTTCTTCAAATTTTTCATAATTAAATAATTCTCTTACATGTGCTTTTTTATATTCTCTCTTGTATAGTTTTTCATTTTTAAAAAAAACAGATGTATTATCCATTGAATTTGCATTTTTATATAGATCTGTTAAGTATCTATAAATTGAGCCTTCATGATAAAAAGTAATATCTAAATTCAATTGTTTATCAATAAATTTAAAGATATTTTTTGAACTATTGATTCTATAATTAGAGAAAATATCATATATGATTGATAACAGTTCTACTACCATAGTTTTTCCGGACGCATTTTTTCCAATAATACCTACTGTACTGAAAACATATAAATCATCGTCTATTTTTTGTAATTCAAATTCCTTATCAGCTGCAGTTTTATTTCCTGTTGGTACAAAAGATATTGTGAAATTTTCTTCGCACAGCTTAAAATTGTTGGCAACAACTCTTAATAATTTCATTATTCATCCTCCTTATTCTAGATTTATTATAACATAGTTTTTACAAAAAAAACATTTTTTTTGGTTTTTTTGTAATTTTTGGCGTATATAATATCCTATTTTTTTAAAAAAAGCAAGCGTTTCTTTAATATTATATGTAAAACCATTTGCATGATACATTTCTAATTATAGATAATTATTCTTTTTTAGATAGTCTTTATCATCAGCAACTGCTACGGCACCATAAGAACATCTTTTATAAACTTCAAACCATTATAAAACAAAAAGTGCTAGGTCAAAAGACCTAGCTTCAGGGGACATCAAAGTTTCGCAACTTTTTATATTAAGAGCACTAAGAAGCACTTGAAATAGATGAAAAACTACAGGTTGGACTTGTATGATCCAGTTTTACCGTAACAGTTTCTGTTGTCGAATTATTTGCTTCATCAACCGCCTTATATTTAAAAGTAACAATTCCTTCTGTTGAATATTTTTTTGTATATGTATTTTGTATTCTAGAACCATCTAGAGTCGTTGTAATGGATCCCAAGTTATCTGTTACGGTATTGGTTAAACTAATACAGTCTGCATTCGTCCATGTACCACTTGAATAGCTTGATCCCTGGCAAGATCCAGAGTTTCCTTTTTGCATTGTTATTCTTATCACAGGTGGAGTTCGATCAATTTTTACAGTATAAGTATCACTAGTTACTTCTTTTTTCGCTCCTGTTTGAACTCTGACTCTCATTATGTGAACTCCTTCATCTTTGACAGTATAGGTTTTGGTATTTTGTTGTTTTACAACTTTCCATACACCATTTATCTTTTCTTCAAAGTAGAAAGTGTATCCAGATGGCGTATTCACTGGATTTGTCGTCACAGTTAGCTTTACATTATTTTGAGTTGCCTGATTACTTTTTACACTTCCTGTTAACTTAACTTTCGGAACTGTTTTATCGATATAATACACATCTGTATATTTCTCACATGTATTTCCAACTTCATCATATAAAACAACTTTTCCTCTTCGTTTTCCATCGTCACTGATTGTCTTTTGAGTGACTGATAGTTTGTTATTACTCTGTTTATAATATCTTCCAAGTTCTTTTTCAAGACTTAATTTTGGCGCAGTAGAAGTGGGCTCTTTATTATAATCAAATGGATATTTATTTGTATACCATTCCCAGCCGGATGCATCGGATTGGAATGTAAATGTGAATTTTACATCGTCTGACGTCCAACTTTCTTTCGTGTGATCTGAGACAATGACAACCTCTCCACAACTTGGTCCTGTTTTATCAATAATATAAGTTCCTGATTCTTTTTGACTACTAAATCCTCTATTATCAATTCCGGTTCCTACAATGGTATATTTTCCATCATCATCTAGTTTTATCGTAATTGCTTTTTTATAAGGTGCATTCAATATTTGACTAAAAACTACTCCATCTTTATAAACAATATAACTATATTTTGAGACTTCTTCATCGTCTTTTATTTCCATTGTAACAACAACTGGTTGATTGCTTTTCTTCTCGTTTGGTGTAAATTCAACAACAGGTGATGCATTGTCTCTTTGTGTATCGTATCCATCACATTTTAAAAATACTGAATAAGAGTATTCTTCTGCACTTTGTTTTTGCACTTTGACATAGCTATTATTGCTATCACATACTGTCTTTTTATACCCTTTTACTTCGTCAATATAGTCTTCATCCATTAATGTTTTTAAACTAACTTGTCCGACATCTCCTATTTCTTTAGGCAGTTTACTTCGGTAATCACTATAATATGTTTTTCCGGTTAGAGCAATCATATCCTCTTGCTCTCTATAATAAGCTTTTTTACTTGTATCAAGTAAATTTCGAACACTCATAACTCCAATTGTAGAAAGAAGTCCTACAATGACAATAACAGCTAAGAGTTCAACCATTGTAAATCCCTTTTTCATCATTTCCATCACCTATTTTCTTCTTTAGTTTACCAAATTTCATTCAAATTGACAACTAAAAGAAGTGTGAAAAGTCAATAGATTTTTTCTAAACTTCTATTTTTGTCTTTCCACCCATATAAGGTTGTAATACTTTTGGAATAAGAACAGTTCCATCTTCTTGATAGTTATTTTCAATGAGCGCGATTAAGGCTCTTGTGGATGCTAAAACCGTATTATTTAATGTATGAAGAAAATAATTTCCATTTTCTCCTTTTGCTCTTATCCCAAGTCTTCTTGCTTGAGCATCTGTTAAGTTTGAACAACTTCCCACTTCAAAATATTTCTTCTGTCTTGGAGACCAAGCTTCAATATCACAAGACTTATATTTAAGATCGGCTAGATCACCACTACAACATTCAAGCTGTCTTACTGGGATATCTAAATTTCTAAATAATTCTACAGTAAACTGCCACATTTTCTCATACCATTCATCAGACTCTTCGGGTTCACAGATAACAACCATTTCTTGTTTTTCAAACTGATGAACTCGATAAATTCCTCTTTCTTCAATGCCATGAGCTCCTACTTCTTTTCGAAAGCAAGGTGAATAAGATGTCATTGTAATTGGGAGATCTTCTTTTTTAATTATTTGATCTTTAAATTTTCCAATCATAGAGTGTTCACTTGTTCCAATTAAATACAAATCTTCTCCTTCAATTTTATACATCATTGCATCCATCT
>CANQHD010000011.1 GCA_947623625.1 uncultured Bacilli bacterium | reverse complement strand
CCTAGGTATCTTGTCATACTAACAAGATTCCAGTGGGCTAAGGTTTAACACCTTAGAATCCGTTTTCTTTATTTCGTAATATTTCAAAACTTCGTAATGAAATAAAACTACATAAAGAATTGATATAAAATACTATCGCCACTTTCATTGAACAATTTCAACAAAACGTGCCACGTATTTTATTTCTTTATTAATTCCATTCTGATTGGTTTACTAGGTACATCTTTTAATTCTCTAAAAGGCATAAAAGATGTATCATCAGGAATGTAATTAAATAATTTGTCTAACTCATCTTTATCTTTCGCTACGACAATATTTTCTTCTGTGATATAGATAATTCCAAATCTATATTCTTCCATTTTTACATTAGGGTCTTTCTTATAATAATCTTCTAATGGGAATACTCTTACGATTGCAGAATTATCTTCTACAAAGTTGAAGAAAAAAACTTGATTTTTAACATAGTAAGTTGCTTCAGTATAAGACACATTGTAAAAGTTTTTAAGTCTCATAATAATTTCTCCAACCTCTTCTTCAGGTATATAATTACTAAATCTAAGTTCACCAACAACATTTCCAAATATAGCAGGTGTTGGTCTATCTATATAACCTTTATCATAAAGTTCATTACATGGTTTAGCGATTGATTCTCTAAAATTAATATTTTTAACAAAACATTCAGTACCAACTAGTTCAAGTTCAATAGTATCTACATAATTCATTACTAAAGTTGCTTTCTCTTCACGAGTTCTTTTATTCCAAGTTTTAATTCTTTCTTGATATTCTTTTGGATGAATTTTACTATTTAAGAAGGCAACATCTCGAGATACTAATATATCTTTTGCAGAGTAGTTAAACACTTCAAACTTATCTGCATTACTAATTTTTTCTTCTAATGATTTAATTGTATCTTCAATAGTCTTTGCTTTTGCTTTATAATCATCAAGGGTAAAAGCACCATCTACATAAGCAAGTTTAGCTCTTTCTAATCTTTGCTTTTGTACATCAATTTCTTTATATATTTTTTCTCTTGGCTCATCAAAGTTTTTAATTACCATAGGAACAAAGAATTGATTAACGATTGAATCATATTCAGTTAGTTGATCTACAACTTCTTTAAAACCTCTTTCAATTTCAGTTTCTTTAATGTTTAATTTACAGTCTCTACAATAATAATAAAAATATTCATGACCTTTTTTCTTACAAGCTTTACCACCTAAGATTTTTCCACATTTTGGACATAAACATTTTTGCAAGAAGATATAAGTTAAAGTTCTAGAATATGCTCTTGAATTATTTCTTTTTTGATGTTGGCATTCTTCCCACATTTCTTTACTAACTAAAGGTTCAACTACATCAGGGTAGTAAGTTGGTTTATTAGTTCTTTTACCATGAACAAAGTCTCCTTTATATATTTCATTTTCAATAATATGAAAAATTGTATTATCTCCCCAGTTAGTTTTTCCAAGTACTTGTTCTTTATTATAGATATTAGCAATTTTTTGATATGATAATCCATTATGATATAGTTCAAATATTCTAATTGCTATATCTTTTGTTGCCTCATCAGGTACTAACATTTTATTTTCATGCTTATAACCTAATGGAGCTTTGTGTGGAATATGTCCTTGTTTAATTGCACCAGCAAGCCCAACTTTAGTTCTTTCTGATGTTCTTTCAATCTCATTTTGAGAAACACTCATCATAATACGAGAAATCATTCTACCATTTGAAGTAGTAGTATTAATATCATCATATACAAAATCTAAATAAGCATCATTTTCTTCTAAGAAACTTAAAATATTTTCCCAATCATAAATACTTCTAGTAATTCTATCTTGTTTTAAAGCTAACATAGTATTTATTTTCTTATTTCTAATATCTTCTTTTAATCTTTCCCATTCGGGTCTATAATTGCCTTTTTTAGCACTAATTCCAGCATCTTCATAATAATCTACTATTTCAAAGTTGTTTAGCTTACAATAAGCTTCTAATCGTTCTTTTTGTTCTGGTAAACTAAATCCTTCTCGAGCTTGGTCTTCGGTTGAAACACGCATATAAAGACCAGCACGTACTTTAATATCATCGTTTAATATTCCCATATACTCAACTCCTTTTACTAAAAAAGAGGAGCCAATAGTATCTAGTAAAGTCTAAATACTACTGACTCCTCAAAATATTCAATATTATAATTTTTGTGTTTACGTATATATTTTATCATAGATGTACCTCTCTTTCTAGAGAATACCTCTTTCATTGGTTATTTATAATATCACTTTTGAAAATAATGTCAATAGTTCATAAACTTTTAATATATTCTTGAAATTCACTAATCTTGATACGTTTTTGTAGGTTTTCTACAAATATATCTTTTCCATGATTAAATGCTAGAAAAGTAGTATCTTTTATGATTATCTTATTTGGTTCAATATAATTAATATTAGTTTTTTCAATCTTACGAATAGAACCATTAATAATAGTCGGTTTAATATTACAAAAATCGCATATAAATTCAATTCTTGTTTTAAGTTCTTCATCAATTTGAACTTCTTTTGTAGTAATATTTAACATAAATAAATTCCTTTCTTATCTTTATTCTTCATCCCATTCAGTATATGGAATAGGAGCAGCAATTAGCTTCTTAGATTCTGAATCATATTTAATATACTTATTGATTCTTAATTCAAGTAAAGCATCTTTAATAGTTTCTTTATTATCAGTACAATACTTTTGAATATCTAGTCCAATAATTTCATCATTAAATAGAACAATACTTAAGAAACCTTTTGCATTTAAAGATAAGTTTTCATCAGTTAAATATTTCATCATTGTCTTATAAACATTAAATTGTCTCATTATTTCACCATCCTTTCTTTTTTGATGGATGATTTATAAACACAAAAAAATCATTCTTTCGAATGATTTCTATATCAAACTCGGAAAAGTTCCGAGCAGATTCCTCAATGGAGCGGATGAGGAGAATCGAACTCCCGTAGTCAGCTTGGAAGGCTGAGGTTCTACCATTAAACTACATCCGCATTCAATTAACAATATAATTGTATCATAGAATATAAAAAAGTCAATTAAAATTCAATGATTTCAGTGAAAAAATTTCATTCTAACAATCAGAATGATAAGAAATTTTGCATGAAACCTACTATTTTATAAAAATGGGAGAATCTTTTATTATATTTTTTGTTATTACAATAATTGATATTAAAATGAGATGTAATTTTAAAATGGACAAAAATTAAATTTTTCTTTTCTTTTTTACAAGAGTCGTTATAATAAAGGTGGTGATGTACTTGAAAATGAAAAGAAAGAAAATGGTTTTAATTTGTTGTCTTTTAGGAATATGTTCTCTTTTTTTAGGAATTTATCTTAACTCTTCAAATTCACTTGATAAGAAGAATGAAAGTAAGAAAGAGGAAAAAACTACAACTATTCCAAAAGAAAACTATCAAAGCCCTATTCCACAATTAATAGAGACTTACCAAAATGAGGAAATTGTTGGACAACTTCTTATCCCCTCAATCAATCTTTCACAGCCTATTTTAAAAACGACTGATAACGATTATTATTTAACACATGATATTTATCGAAATGAAACAACTATTGGAGCAATTTTTATAGACTTTAGAACAGAAGATATTAATACTGCAAAACAATTAAATATTTATGGGCATAATTCTGATTACTACCCTCTTCCTTTTCATGTACTAGAAAATTATCAACAAGAAGATTTTTTTCAAGCCAATCAAGATATTTATATTCGTACAGATATTCAACAAATGCATTATAAAATCTTTGCTGTAAACGTAATTGAACCTGGAAGTGCTGAGCACATGATTATTTCTTATCAAAAAGAAAGATTTGTTGAACATGTTTTAAGAATGAGAGAAGAATCTATATTGGATACAAAAGAGGAAATTAAACAAAATGATCAAATTTTAGTTATTCAAACTTGTCTATTTAATCCAGATGGAAGAAAACTTCTCTTACTTGCAAAAAAAACGGAACTAAAATAATCATTCAAATACTCTATTAGAGTTCTTTTTTTTACCACACTCTTTCAATAAAAAAACTGTTTTAAATCTATCACTTGTTTTGAAACAGGTTTTCTTTATCATTAATAGAACTTATTTTCTAGCTAATTCTTCATCCATTTTTTCAGACTCTTCAATAGAATACATTTGTTCATCAATCACTTTGAATAATTTATTAAAGAAGTCCCTCAAATTGAAGATAGTTTCATTTTTAATCTCTTCACTAATATAATTGTTATTACCTAAAAATAGAATATAATCACATACGCTTGTTGTTAACAAAGTATGAATATTTTTTTCATAGTCTAATCTTGCTAAATTCTTGTTGAGAAAATTATCAAAGTTTTCTTCTCTTTCACTCAACAAATGAGTAATCATATCTTCTAATTGTTTTAAAGCATCCTCATATTCTTCACAAATTTCTGTGATAGATAGTTTTCCATACTCTTCTATCAATTGCTGCCACGCACTCACTTCATCATCTAAAGTGTTATCCACTCGAGCAAGAACAGTTTCTAAAGCGTCTTCTGGAAATATTACTTTCATATTAGCAGTATTATAAGAATCTTTTATTAATTTTTTTAACTGCTTTAGACCATAACCATATTTTCCAAATATAGCTGTTGTTACAAAGTTTTTAGCAGCTTCTCTTACATCAACATCATTTTTTCCAATGAGTAGTTCCCTATTTGTAAACGTATGACACACTCCATTAATGCCAAAAATTATTCCACATTTAAAATAATTATTAGGAGGACAAAATTCTAAAAGCCATTCTTGATAAGATTTTTGCTTCGCAATCAAATTAAATTCCCCCTGATCGCCCCAACATCTTCCAAAATTAGCCCAACACATACTTCGGTCTAAGGATACTAAAAATGCATGAGAGTCATTAGCAACATAGGTATTGCTTAAAACTGCATAAGCTTCAGTATCTAAAATAGTAACCATATCTCTTGAAAGTAAATTATTTTTGTTGATTGCAATTTCATTTGAATCATCCATATTATCACCATTATCATTATAAATAACTTTTAAAGTTTATTCAATCATTTCTACTTATGATAAAACTCACAAAAATTTAAATTCTATCTAAAAAATTAGTGCATATAATATCACAGGGTGATTTTATGGCAATTTTTGCTTATAAAAATGCAGTAACAAATTCTGTTGATTTTTTAAATGAAGTAAATAAAAAAGAATATATTAATGGTTTTATTCTTCATGTTACAATGACAAAAGATAACAAAATTATTGGCTATATCCCAACAACAGCTCACTTATCTACCGAAGTCTTACAAAATAGTTTGTTAAAAGACTTAGAAAGTAATTCGATTATTGAATTAAAAGATATTCTTCACAAATTGAAAGATTTCAAAAAAAAAATTATAATTGATGTAATTCCTCTATTTTCACCACAATTATCAAGTGAGACTGTAGATGAAATTAATAAAAGAAACTGGTTTTATATCGAAAGTATTAAAGATATTCTCTTTTCTTTTCAAAATCAGTTGCTCTTTCTAACCTCTTCAAATCGAAATCTCGTTACCTATATGCAACAGCAAATTAATTTTATTAAAATTGGTCGAAGTATTACACCACTAGATTTGAACTATCAAGAAGCAGATTTTTTCATTATTCCTGCTACTATGCTCGACGCTACTATTTTTGAACAAGAGATTAAGAAAAATAGAAAAATTATTGTTGAGATGATTACAATAGAAGACATGGTACTTGTCCATCGTTTTTTTGGAAGCGATACTGAAAGAAGCAATGAAGCGTTGTTTCACAAAATCGAATTTATTTGTTCTTGCCCCATTCTCTTTCATAGTGTTTTTAAAGAAAAAGGATTTTTCACATAGAAATTTCCTTTTTATTTTCACTTTTATATTTATTAACTGTATCATTTAGTTTTAACATTTTTTGATCGAGCATTTTAATAATTACTGAATATTCATACATTTCTTTTTTTACTTCATCGGGTATCATCTCTTTAAATTTGTATGAAATTTTATGATTGATACTTGCCCAAAAATCCATCGCGATTGTACGAATTTGAATTTCACAAGATAAATATTCAACACCAGACTGCAAATAAATAGGAACAAGTACAATTAAATGGTAACTAGAATATCCTGTATCTTTAGGCTTTGTAATGTAATCTTTTTTCTCTTTCACAATTAAATTACTTGATTCGGATATCATAGAGACAATATCATAGACATCTGTTAAAAAAGAACAAACAATTCTAACACCAATTATATCATCAAGATATTTTAAAATATTAGATGCTTTATAGGAATACCCTTTTCTTTTGATTTTCTCACGAATACTTTCTTTGGATTTGATTCGAATTTTTTTATGTTCAACGGGATTATAACCGTGAATCTCTTGAAATTCTTGAATTAAAATTGTAATTTCGGTCTCAATCATTTGCATCGCAAAACGGTATTTCATAAGTAGCGCATTAATCTCTTGTTCGTTTTTCTTCATTAAATTTCTCCTTTCGAAAAGAAAAAAAGTAGTTAAACCACTTCTTTACAACTTTAAAGTACGCTAAATGTAACATGATTTGTTTTTTTTGTCAACCAAAAAACATATATTTTAATGGGTGAAAAAATGGATGGATTTGTCTTTCAATTAATGAGTCAATTAGGTTATTTAGGAATGTTTCTTGGAATGGTTCTTGAAGCTGTTATTATTGTCATACCAAGTGAATTTATCTTAGCAACTGCAGGTATTCTTGCGAGTAGAAAAATCTTTTCTTTTTGGCTTGCTTTTCTAACAGGACTACTCGGAAGTGTTTTTTGTGCAATCGTTCTTTATGGGATGGGTTATTTTGGTGGAAGACCTTTTATTCAAAAGTATGGAAAATATTTTTTCATGAAAGAAGAAGACTTGGATAAGTGTGATACTTGGTTTCATAAATATGGAATGATCTCGTGCTGTATAGGAAGAAACTTTCCGATTATCAGAACACTGATCTCTATTCCAATTGGTCTTACTAAACAGCCATTTTTTAAATTTGTTATCTATACAACACTTGGCAGTATTCCTTGGACCCTAGCCTTTGTCTATGTAGGATATACTCTCGGAAATAACTGGATTTTACTCAGTCATTTTACTAAAAAATTGAAACTACCAATTCTTCTTCTTTTATTCTTTTTGCTCATTCGATTTATTTTTCGAAAAATTAAAAATCGTCATCGCAATTATTCCTCTTCCTAGGATAAAATTTCTTCACAAAAAAAGCTTTTTACTTCAGTGTAAAAGGCTTTTCTTTTGTTCCACTTCCAGATGCTATCATAACAGTACGATTCATCAGTACAGTTGGGCGAATGAGACGGCTTGAAAGAGCTTCAGATGTAGATACATATCCAGATGAAGCTACATAATAAACACTCTTTGTATCTTTAGAGTTTGGAGTTACAAGCCAAAAATTTTTCTTCATTCTTAAATAATTATAATTTTGACAAGATCTATCAAGTATTGAATGACAATTAGAGTCAGCACTTGCATTTAAATAATCACTGACTGTTAATAAACCAATCATCTGATTTTCTTCTACTAAAGCACATTCTTTCGCATTGTCATTGATAGCATAATTTTCCTCTCGAGCACCCACGCATAGAGAAAAAGATGCGAGTTTATCTTGATCAGCTGACGAAAACGTGACTGTATCATCTGTCTTTTCTTTATAATATAATTCGAGTGCTTCCTTGACACGACTTACATGGTAAGCATTAATTCCTGTTTTTGTACCCTCCTGTTGATTATAGCGATCATCCCATTCTAAATCGGGCATATACTCTTCATCATCTAAAATCAGTAAAACTTGATTATTAGCAGTCACTTTAACAATTCTCCATATAGTATTCGCAAACGTAACATAGTTATTGACAGTTTCACCACGATAAACATATTCTGAACCAAATTGATAAAGACCATATCCAGAAGTTACAAGACCCTGCTCGATCACTGCTCGATAAAGTTCTTTTGTCTGATACTTGTCCCCACAATCTAAATAAGGTGTGTATACATATCGACCATTGATTTTTTCAACAGAAACTTCACCTGTGCAAGAAACACCTTTTCCTACGTATTCGTTAAGAGGCTTCATATAATCACTCGCACTTAATGTAGAAGCATCAACAAGATCTTTTCCTCCTTCTTCTTGAGGAAGCAAGTCTTTTTGAACTTTATAATATTCAATCGCTGCATTTTTCATTTTATTTTCAATTTTCTCAAAAGACAGGGTTCGATTAAAGACAAACTTAATCAGTAATAAGATAATTACAATTAGCAAAAGAATAGCGACAATAACGCCCATAATGAGCATCAGTCTTTTACGCAATTTTTCTGTGTCTTTTTTAGGAGGTTCTTGATTTTTTTCCTCTTCTACTAAATCGGGCTTTTTTTCATTTTCTTCATTCATAGTTTAACCTCTTTTCTTCTTTAATTTTCAAAGAAATCATCAAAGAAATCATCTTCGTCTTCATCCTCTAATTCTAAAGATAGGTTTGGTTTTTCTTCCGGTTTTTTAACTATTTTATCTGATTCAATAGAAGAATTTTGTGGACTATCTCCTTCGACTGTTTCTTTATTGACAACAACGGCATCTTGTACAATTTCCTTCTCTTGTGCCTGTGCTTTTTGTTCTTGTTCTTCTTTTTCAAGTTCTGCAATTTTCATATCGATTTTTTTCATAATTTCATCGACATTAAATCCCATAGAAGCATTATTAGCAGGTTTTTCTGAAAATAAAGGATTTTTCATAGAATCAACAGGTTTTGTCTCGGCAGTTTCTTTTAAAAATGGATTAAATGATGGAGAGTTTTGAGTGGGTGATGCCATTGGATTGAGTAAATTAGGTGGCATAAATGGTGGCATAGAGCCTGAAGCATTATTGGATCCTTGAGCATTATTCATCATCTCAACAAGTTTTTTCTTTTTCTCTTCTTTTACAAATTCTTTAATATCAAAAGTATGAACAGGCATTTTCTCACGAGTTGGATAAGTGGCTTGTTTATAACTCTCCCCCCAATTTATTTTACGGTCAGGCGTAAGTTTTGTCTTAAATGGATTCATACGAAGACGTAATATAATTACCTCATTTTCTTTCATACGTTGTAAATCAGAGACTGTAACAAGTGGTGTACTTGCTGTTTTATCATCTTTTTTACTCTTAACTTCACCACACATTTTAGATATTTCTTCTAGAGCTTTTAATTCTGTAGTAACCAAATAAATTAAATTTCCACAGTTACCACGAAGCGTTTCTGCATTTTCTTTTCCATAAACTTGATCGAGTTGCGCAAAATTTTGAATAATCATTGTAAAACGAATTTGTCTTGATCGAGCAGCTGTAATCATTGTTGTAACGTCCTTTAAAGGAGGCATATTCGCAAATTCATCTAGTAAGAAATTTGTTCGAACAGGAAGCTTTCCATTGTGAGCTTGAGCAACTGAAATCAAAGTTTCATAAACTTGCTTTAACAAAATCGTAACCAATGAGTGATATGTTTTCTTCTCATCTTGAATAACAATATATAAAGCTGTTGGTTTTTCTCCAATTGATTTTAAATCAATATCACTGTGACTTAACATTTCAGATAAATTCTCACGAGAGGCAAAAAGTTTTACTTTCTGTTTAAAAACAGATAAAATACTTCCCTTTGTTTCACTAGGAGCCATAATGGTTGATGCTGCATTAATTGCTGCTGCTCCTGCTGGATCTTTTCCATTAAAGTACTCTTTGATATAGGTACTTCCTCCAAACTTTTCTTCACCAATGGTACTCATTAAACTAATACTATTGATGTTAATTTCATCTTCTTTTGCATCTTCAAAGAGCCCAAGAGCAAGACCTGAGAAATAATCCGCTGAAGTTTTTTCCCAAAATGGATCGGCATTTTGATTGGATTCATCATACAAAATATTGAGTGCTAAGTCATCCAGTAACTCAATGGCTTTATCTTGATTTCCTGATTTGTACATTTGATAAGGAAGTGTCATTGGATTCCAAGCATTTCCATTTTGAGGATCTCTAAAGTTAAGAAGTAAGATTTGATACCCTTTTGCGCGAAGCATTTCACTTGTATTTTCATAAATCTCACCTTTCGGATCCGTAATAATCATTGACTCGCCTTTTTTACCAAGTATTTTAACAGTTGGTAAAACAATACTTTGCGTTTTTCCACTTCCAGTAGCTCCGATAACAAGGGTATGATTTTCACCATTATCAACCCAAATATTATTATCTTTATAAATTAAAGGTGTTCCAGCAGCTTGAATCGAAAGAGAATGACTATCTATCTTCTCAACATTCCTGCTTTCTTGAATTTCTTTATCTTTTGCCCAACGGCTATATCCCTTATCTTTTTTCTGAGTGACAATTCCAACACCTTTTTCTCTTTCAAAAAAATAGGAACTAACACTGACAAAAATTCCACCTAATGTCAAAAAGTAAAAGACTAAAGTTGGAACTAAATATTGTGGTCCAAATGCCGGAAATGGATTGAGACCTGAAAACGTACCCTCGGATGCAAAACTCGATAAATTTAAAATTCCAATCGCAATAATATATAAAAGAAAGACAGCAAAAAGAGCAAACATTAAAATATCTTCTTTTTCAGCTCTAAATCTTAATTTCATGTGTTTCCCCTCTTTCTTGTGCCTTATTATAATACTTTTTAATTTGCATGACAAGCTTTAATTTGAACATATTTCTTCCCTTGCTTTTCATACATCGAAGTACAACTTCCCATCGTACTATAATAACCACAATTTAATATGATTTCATAGTGATTATTATTATCAACATCGATTAAATATTGTAACCTAATTTTACACTGATTATAAAGATTTGTAAAGGCATCTGTCATTTCATAAACCATCTCAATTTTTTCATTATCGACGACAAAAACAAAGTTAAAAATTGTCGCTGGAGCAAAAGAAGATGGAAACATATTGCTCACAACATAAATTGTCTCATCTTTCTTATCCCCATCTAAATCAAAGAGAACTTTATAGCCTTCTTGATAACGCTCTATCTTATCAAATCCATGATTTTTAAAAACTTTTTCTAAATAGACATTATCACTTTCATCTAAATCGACTCGTTCAAATTGAGCAACTTGATAATCAGAGTTAGATCGAACTCCTAAAAAATCTCCTCGATAATTAACCGGTGTCTTATTATTTTGAAATAAATACCATTTACTTTGACTAAAAGCAACTTGATAATTTCCAAACTTTTTTTGATCGATATAAACATCAAAATTTTTAAAAGCATACAAGTCTGTTTCATTCGATTCAATATCTTCCCACTCATTATTTTCAAATTTCCATTTCGCAGTAGAACCTATCAATAAATACATTTTTGTTTTTCCACGAAGAATGATAGGGCCAAAAATAATAGCCATTAATATGATATAAAGAATTAATAAAATAAATGCGAATTTATATTTTCCTTCTATCTTTTTCATATTAAACCCCTTTCTTAAAGAGAATAATTCTATCACTGTCGAAAGCTTGAAATAAGTCTGTTGTATCTCCATAGCTATAAGTACTGCTTGGATTAACCATAACAACTTTATTTCCATCTACTTTATCAATGAAAACAAAATGTTGTGGAATATCACTATTATAAACTTGTGCAATGATATAGTAGCCTTGATTAAGATAATCTTTAATAGTTTGAACTTTTTCTTGTTCTTGTCCTGTTAAAGCCACATTTTCATTATAAACTTTCAACTCTGGTGCAATTGTAGTGACTTTATCATAGCTCACTAACTCACCAATTTGATTGAATGAATTTATTTTTATCAATGCATCTAGGAAAGTAGCTGGTGTTAATGCCCCAGACAAATTAGTGGTAACTCCACTTTTAGATACCATCATTGAAAGAGAAGTAACCAAACAACCTATCTCAGCCATTGTCGAATGACTTGGTGAAAGTGGTAGATTCGCCCATCTTGGGTCTTCTTGCTTCCATGAGTGGTAATCATCACTCGCACTTGCCGTACAATTCATCTGTTTTACTTCAACAGCACCTTTACTTGCATAAGTCGATAATAATAGTTGGGTATAGTCTTGAGTCGCAGCATTACTTTGCCACTGTCTTTGAATATTACTTGCAAAACCAGTATAAATAATATATCCATCTTTATCGACAAGCACTTTTCCTGCCATTTCATCTCGAATTTGGTAAAGTTTGTGTCCTTGTGGAAGAGGTCCTTGACATACTCTACCATGGTTGGTTCCACTATAAACCATTCCCCACTGGCAAGCATCCGCTGTTGTTTTATTGGATGAGCAGCCTTTTTCTAAACTACAATAGACTTGATCACTCGTACTACCTGCAGTATATAAAATCCATTGTCCATTCACATTTTCTAATTTACGCCAACCACCCATATCAAATGGACGACTCAAGGCATAACTTCGTGCTGCAATAATTTGGGTTTTTATCGCATCATCTAAAGAACTTGCTCCAATTTCTTGATAAGAGCATCCAGCTGCATAATACTCAAATGGAATTAAATCTTCTCCATCCATTGGTTTTCCAAAACTACCCCCATAATCATACCCACTTGAAACACCAGTCTCCATTAGTTGAACTTGAATGTTACTTGCATTAATTGCTACATTTCTTTGAACACCATTGATATTCACTCCCGGAGCAACATAAGTACATGTTCCACCTGGTGCGTATGCGCTTTGATTATTTCCACTTAAAAATAACTCTTCATAGTCTTCTACATGTTCAAAAATTTCATCGACCATATTTGGATATAAATTGGAATTCACTCGAGTTGCATACTTTGGCAAAAATGAATTGAGAAGATTGGCTCTAAAAGTATCTTCATCATACATATTATTTTGATCAAACATAAGAGATGCCAACTCTTCCATCACACCTCTTGACATATCATCATAAGTGAATTTTTCATCATAGCTTGAAAGAACAAATTGTGTTGCAGAGAGCAAATGAGGATTAAAAGATTGACCATTATTACGATATTGATTCGCAATATCAATGACTCGATTCACAAAGCTTATCTCATCATTTTTATAATCATAATCATCGACTTCAATTCCACCAGAGATGGTCTCCCCCCATTTTTCACTGATTAACCAATCAATAGAATAAGTCCCTACCGTAATAGAAGTTGAAGTAATAACAGGAGTAATAATTAAGGATAAAGCTCCAACAATAACCGCTACAATGACTACAATTGCTATAATTGGTGCGGTTAAAAATCCTGCCATAGCTCCAGCCATTTTCTTGGCTATACTTGAAAGTGGTGAAGACGCATCCTGTTTTCCAGTCGCATTTTCTGATTTTTGAGATTTATTTTTTAAAAGACTGTCTTTGATAATACTAGATGGTTTTGGAATAGATGAACCTTGTTTTGGAGTTGTCTGTTGCGTTTCTTCACTAGAAGAGCGAGTTTCTTCTTGATTGTTACCAGGTGCATCAAAGCTTTTTGGTGCTCCACTAGGCTGATTCATTCTGCGATTATTCACTTTTGAAAAAAAATCAGATAAGTCGTTGGGGGATTTTCCACCTTCTTTTGGAGTGCTTTTTTCTTTTTGATTTGGCAATAAAGAAGCCATAGGATTCACTTTTCCTATAGCTGAATTTTTCTTTTTGTTTTTGGCAAGTGAATCCGGATCTTCCCCTCTTGATATATGAAGTGGTCTATTTGGAATATTTCGATTTCTTTTAGAAGAAGAATTTTTTTCTTGATCTGGATGATTCTTTTCGTTCACTTTATCACTCACCACCTAAACTTCCTTTTTTTAAAAGCCTCCTCCACTACCGAAGGAATCTAGTTCATCTTTTGTAACAGCAATACTAATACGCATTCTCCTATTTCCACAAACAAAGAGTGCTTCACCTTGAGAATAACGTTTAATACTGTCTTTTTCATTATCATTTAAATCAATCAGTTTTGCTAAGTCTTCAACTGCTTGTTTTCGAAGACCCATCACAAGATAGTAAGAAGAATTATCAAAAATAGCTTTTCCTTGCGTGATTACGGATGGATCTGCAAAATCACTTGGTTGTTGAGTAATAATGATCGTTCCTGTATTATATTTTCGAGCTCGTCTTTGAACTTGCGCTAAAAAGTCAGCACCTAAAACATTGTTTTGACCTAATAAAACATGGGCTTCATCTACCATTAAAATGGTATCAACATCCGGATCCAAGCAAAGACCCCAAGCATACTTTAAAACATTAAAGAATAAAGCATTTCGAATATTATTATCTGAATTCATTAACTCTTTAATATTGAAAACCATAAAATCACTATCACGAGGAATTGTTGTATGACCATCAAAGAAAAAGCGTAACTCTTGAACTAAGGGTCTTAGTTTTAACTCTAATCGTTCCATAATATCTTTCTCTTGAGTTTGTTCTGTCATGGAAAGAAGTCTTCCTCGAACAGTTGAATAAACATCTTTGAATGTTGGATAATCGTTTGAAGTGAATTTTGAAAAATCGCTGTTAAAATCAATTCCAAATCGCTTATAAGTATCTTGAAGCGTTTCACTAAACATCGCAAGAACATCTTCAGGGATAGAAGGATCATAATATCTCATAAACGCTTTTAAGTACTGTATTGTTCTTGATAAAACTGTATAGCCAAGCCCTTGTTTGATTTCTTCTTCATCGGCATCAACGACAACTTCAAGTGGATTGATAAGTCCAAATTCTCCACCTTTTCCAATGTCGATAATATCTCCTCCAAAAGTTTTGGCAATATCTGCAAGTTCATTTTCAGGATCAATACAGACAATTTGAGCACCATTTCTAATATGGCTACGCAGTAATAATTTTGCAGCTGTACTTTTTCCAGAACCAGAAGTTCCAAGGATAATCATGTTGGCATTATTTCGATTATTTTCTTTTTTGATTTTATATAAAAACTGATTAAAGAGAATGACACCACCTGAAAAATCAACGCCAAGAAGCGTAGAAAGCCCTGGATCTTTAATACTATCAAAGATAAATGGATACATTGCTGCTACAGTTGGAGATGGAATCGGTGTTCCAATTCTCTCTTCAATATCCTGCTTTGAAAAAATAGGTAAAATGGATTTAAGGACTTTTTCTTGTTCAAAGCGAAGAGAAATAGCCCGTAATTCCATGGCATCTAAATAGTTTTTGACGTTTGTTTTTTTAAGCTCTAAGTCTTCTTTTGTATCGGCTGTTATCATAATGTGCATTTGAAAATCAAAAATACGTGCTTGACTAGATGCAAGCATAGAAACAAAGTATTCCAAACTCTCAGCATCTTGTCTTATCTTTTCTTTTTGTGTTTGATCTTTTTCTTGGTGATACTTTTCTCTTAAATCCGCAACTTGTCGGTTAATCATTTTAGACATTGTTGAAAATGGAACTGGAATATGCTTAATAACGACTTTAATACCTGGCATATTCGTCAGTGTTGATAAGTACCCTGGCATAATATATTTCGGATAAGATATGACAGTTAATATTGTTGCATACTTATCACTGATAAAAAAGTCACTTGGATAAAAATGAAGTCCCTTAGGAGCTAATTGACTACGAATTCCGATACTCATAAAGGCATCACCGTCCCAAACTCTGTGGTATTTCCACCATTTAAGAAGTTTTCTAAAATAACTCTTAAATCATCATTACTCGTCTGACTTGCATTAAGACCACAACCAGCAAGCCCATTAATTAAAAGTCGAATTCTCTTTTGAATTTTATCAACATCTCTTTCTTTAAAGAGAATGTAGTATTCAGTATCCACAATATTATTATTAATAAATGTATTTCCTTTATCAATATCTTGCATGATGATTTTTCGAAGCGCTGGAGAAGTTGTATCATTATAAAGCAGCTGAAGTTGTGACATGTAAACAGAAATATCAACAGGTCGATCTGCTACAACAAGCCAAAATTCAAAATCAATCATATTATAAAAGTTTTTTAATGCTGTAATAACATTATCTTGAGACTGTGGATCCAGTATAAAAATATTGCGTGGTGCAATTTTAACACCGGATACTTGTTCTCGATTTCTCAACAAAATCATTCCATTTTGAATATTTTCAATTGGAAGCCAGTCTTCTGTATATGGGCTTCCACTACTTTTGCTCTGTGTCTTTGACATCTTTCACACACCAACCTTTCCAAACATACTTCTGACGATTTGATAAAAAATTCCACGCTTCAACAATAATTGTCAACATATTATGATAGTTGGGTACTGGAAGAACCAAAAAGCCAGTGATCAGTGCGGGAGATAAAACCAGTACCGCAAGAAGAGTGGATTGAAGTGGAACAATTAAGAGTAAAATTAATGTAATGAGAACCCCTGTCCCAAACAAAATTAAATCCATTGGACGAAAAATGCCAAGTATTAATTGTCCTTTTTTTGTATTCGCTGGTATTAAATAATCCACTTTGTATCACTCCTTTATCCTTGTAGACCTTCTCCTCCACCACTATTATATCCTCTATCTCTATATCGAGTTCTGCTTTCCATATTGGTACCACCAGCAGCTCTTCTTCGGCGATTTCTTCTTGCAACATAGCGATTATGACGAAAAGTTGCCATTGCTTTTTCATATTCATTTTCTTGATATCCAAGAGCTTTATTTGCTTTATCAACTTTTTCGTAAGATCTTTGAGCATTTTCATATTGTGATCTTCGATAATCACGAACACGTGCGAGGTCTTCTTCTGTTCTAGCTTTTACAGTACTTACTCTTCCAGTTGTTGGATCTCTATATTGATAAGTAAGGGCATTTCCACGGCTATCAACATAATCACCTGCATTAACAGTAACTCCATTTTCGTCTGTATACGTTCGAGTAGCCGTATTCGCATTGATTGTTCCTGTTCCTTTAGATAACTCCCAAATTGTATCTACATCGCGAGATGCCTCTTGTGATCGAATCATTTGATCTTGTCTAAAGTGAACATTATCTTCTCCAGCACCAATTCGTTCTGCCGCACGATTTTTAGCCATTCTGGTCGTTGTCCTTTGAACACGATTTAGTATTCCACCTTGAGCTTTGTCATCTCCTGTCCGAATTTTAACAGCCATATCTCGACCTGTCGATAAAGCAGATGGTCCTTGTTTTCCTTGAGCTTGAGCTTCATTGGTTTGATTTGCAACCGTTGTTCCTGCCGCAAGAGCACCTCTAAGGCCACCTCCAGCTGCGAAGCCACCAAGAAATCCTAATGCTCCACTCACACCTGGACCAAATCCAATTCCTTTAGCACCAAGAAGTGTCGTAATAAAATTAGGGGCTTGTCTTGCAAAGAATAATAAACCAATAACGATAAAGACATAAGTAAAGGCTTTCGTAAGTCCTGTAGCACCATTTCCAATCGCAAGTGAAAGTCCATTTTGTGAAAGAGAAGCAACTAAAAAGATGACAAAATAGATAATTGCAAGACGTAAAAATAAATCAATGTAAGTTGAGATAAGCGTCTTAGTCCAAGATGCAAAAGCGCCATCCTTACTCGCTTGAGGATTAACATAGCTAATAATTGGAATGGGTGCAAGGACTCTTAAAACAACAAGTTTTAATGCTCGAATGGATACATCAATTGTATATCCAACTAAAATTAACGCTAATAAAACACCAACAACTGTTGAAAGTGGTATCATATAACGAAATGCATATTTCTTTCCATTTGAATTACATTGTTCATTGACAACACCTAAAATCGTACCGACACTCGCATTTTCATCTAGATATCCACTGTTTTGAACTTCACTGACACAATATACATTCGGACAATTAACAGGATCATTTCCACAAATATCATCCAAAGTATCATCTTCAACATTAATTAAAATAAATCTTTTTAAAACAGTCGTAGCGAGCATATTACCAGCATCATTTAATTTATTACCAACCGTTGCTGAAGGAGGAGACGACGTGCTTTGAGAAGGCGTTGTCGACACACCTAAGATAAGCTTTGCTATAATATTCTCACTTAAGACCCTATCTTGTACTGCATAAAGCATTCCAAATAAAATACCATGATCATTGATATAACCATTTAACGTTCTTGGTTGAGCATTCGGAATGTTTAATGGAATAATCGTTGTAATTAATAACAGACACACGATAATTCGAATAACAAGTTTACCAGGTCCAGAATTTTTATCTTTCAACAGCTCAGGATTCACAATTAAATTTAATAGAGAAATAGCGAGTTTAAAAACCATGAAAATACCAAGAATTAACTGTATTCTTTGATAAAAGACTCTCACAATACTTCCATCAATAATCGTTGATGTAGCAACAGAGAAAAAGATATTATAAATTTCAACCATTAAAGCATAAACTGCACTATCAATTAACTGAAATAGTGAATGAAATATATCAATAAACATATTTGCTGTTGTTCCATCATGTGACATAGACTTCTCCCCTTTTCAAACTCGCTGGTAATAATTCAGTTTGATAGCTTTAGTATAACAAAATTCACACGAAATAGCAATTCGTAATTTTGCATTAATTTTGAGTTAAATACTAGATGTATTGAAAAACTCTTGTTATTTCTAAAAACAAGAAAAAAAACAAGAATTTCTCGACTCTTGTCTTTCATATACAAAAATTTATTTTATCTCAAATAACAAGTTGGATTTGAAATTCCATTGATTAACTTCAAAATTTCACCGACTAAATATGGAAGGAGAAAAAGAATAACGACCGCAATAATACGCGTGACTAACCTGGATTGAGCTTTTTTCATCGTTTCCTCATCTGAGACCGCAATCGCTTTAATAAACTCAAACATACTAAATAAAATCATTAAAACAGGTCCTGCAATTTTCATATAATTTAGGATTGTTTGTAAAAGCCAACCAAAAGATTCTTCTTCAAAATTACCATCACTATCGACTGCTCCAAATACTCCTTCACAAGTTTGTTGATTTTGAAAGTCACTAATATCAACTGAATTCGAGTGCTGAGTATTATTACTAGAACTATTATTCTTCATTTGACTATTTATATTATTTAAAATTTGAGTCGCAGTCGTATTATAGTTATTAAAAGCATTTTTATAATTTAAATATTCTTGACTTGTCTTACTTAAACAGGATTTAGAAGCATAGCTATCTAATTCTTTATTACCATTATTGGACAAAGTAATGCTTGCAGAGAGGATATCATCACATTCTCGAGCAAGCTTAACATTAGCAGCGCCTGCCACTGAATTTTTCTCAGCATCTGTTAATTTAAATGCTGCACAATTTAAAGCATTATATTTATCCTGCTGATCTTTTAGCTGACTTAAAATTTGATCCAAATGATTTTGATAACCACTACAATTCCTCTGTTGAACTTGTGGATCTTGCAATTGATTGATATCTGCTGCAGCCGTCCATTTTCCTGATAAATTTTTTAAAGCATAATCCTCCATCTTTTTAATATTGTCATTTGAATTCACTGCATATGCATAAAGTCCTTTTGGATTAATATATAAGTATTTTGGACAACTATTGTTATTTTTAATGTGCTCTGTTAAATTAAACCCACTTCGTGCATCCGTATTTGCATCCATGATTGTTACTTTTTTCTTCTTTGTTGTTCCTGTCTCATTATATTTACAACTATAATCTAAATCTCCTAAAAAAAAGCTTGAAAATGCATTCGTTCGGTATGAAAATTCACAAGAAACCGTTGCTTCCTTTATTCCAGATAATGAGCTGGAATTAATTTTATAATCACATTGAACCGCTGCATCAACAGAAATTGGCAGGAGCAAAAAAGAAAATAGAATAAATGAAAAAATAAAATAACCTTTTTTCATAAAAGACCTCCAATAACTATCTATAGTATAGCAAAGAATCCCTATTTCAGCAAACTTTTAATCAAACGTTTAAAAAGAAAATTGAACAAGTTGACAATCCTAAAATTCTGTTAAAAAAAAGCCTGAAAATTTTTCAGCACTCTTTTCTTTTAATAATTTATTAAACTTTCCTCCAACAATCCCACCAACTATTTGCATCAACATTACCCGTTTCATCATTTTGCATATCTGAAAGTAAGTTCGTCAGTAATTGGACAATCGTTACAACAAAGAAAATAGCAACAGCATAAATACAACGTTTAATAAGTCTAGATTGTGCTGCTTTGACTTCCTTGTCATCTGATGCAATAACTGCTTTTCCTAAATCAATACTTCCTAATACAATTAAAATAATTGGAATTCCGATTTGAATCAGTGGCATAAATCCATTTTTCAAGACACTAATAATCGGTTTTAACGAACTACAATAGTCCGTATCAAGAATTTGAAATAATCCCATTTAATTCACTCCTTTTCACTACAAACACTATAACGAATTTTTCAAAATTTGTCAATCTTAACGTCTAAATAGTCCAAAAATTCTTCCCTCTTCTTCTTTTGGCTTGTTGTCTTTTAAAAGACCAATTTTCGCAAGAAGATCATTGACAATATCGTTTTTTCCTCGTTCATTTAGAGGAGGCATATTATAAAATACTTTTGTTCTTATCTCATATTCAAAATCTGAAACATCATTGTTTGTTAACATACTTTTGTTAAGAACAATCTTCTTTCCCTTTAAAGTAGAAAAAATATTTCGATTCCTACGAATCAATTTATTCAATTTAATCATACTGGGTTCAATTAAATATAAAACATCTCCACAAGAACTTGTATCTGTAGAATCATTTAAATCAATTAAAATAACGGTTGCATCTTTTAGTTTTAGTAATGTATTACTCAGTTCCATAGAAGTTGTTGAAATCATATTTTTATCATTAAAATACGCAAAATCATGGCGATTAATTTCAATTGCATAAACGCTCATTCCATAAATATGTTCTAACTCTTTCTTTAGAATATAGATAAAAGTCGTTGCTCCTGCATGATCTGTTACGTTTTTAATACCAATAACTTGAGTTCCATTCATGACACTGTCATTAATCGTAGAAGAAACATCCGATAACTGTTGAATATGCGCAACATCTTTATAAGAATTCGGGTGTTCCAACAAATACTTTATTCCTTCTAAATTTGTCGTAAAATTGTAAATTCCCATTGAAATAATTTTAGACAAAAAAGTTGAGGATGACATTTCCTGAGTTGCTGGTAATACTAAAATGATTTTACTGGCATCTAAATTCATTGAAATTTTCTGAATATTAGAAATGTCGTCATAATCACGTATTGCAGTAATATCTAAAATCATCCTCGCAAAGAAAAAGTTTTTAAACATATCCACAAGTTCATCTGCTGTATAGACACCATTTAAGCTTTTTATTACATCGACATCTAAATTTGCAAGTGTATTTTTAGCTTCATTGGCGATGATTACATTCATGTTTTCTCACCTCTTCTAATTGATATTCGCACATGTCGGATTTCCAACTGTAGAATGAAAGTCTTGGGAATCATTCCCTTCTGTATAAACAGAACGAGTTTCTCCTTTGACTTGTAAGAGTCTTCCCATTAAAGGTAAAACTTTATTTAATACTGGAACATCAATATTGACAAATGTCACCACACTATAAACCCAACCTCGGTAATCGTCATCACCACTTTCAATAGAAGTACCACTTGGTGTTGCAGAGATACAATAACCAACACTTCTATTGCAGCAATATCCACTATTTGCTATATCACTTGCTAAAGTTGCTGGAATTTGATATCCTTGTTGCCTTAGCTTTTCATTAATTTTTGTCTTGGCATCAGATGTAAATCCTTCATATTCTTCAATAATATTAATGATCTCGTTTTTAGCACGAAACGCTTTTGTATAATTAACAGAATATGCAAGATATCCACTGATTAGAAACAAGAAGAATATAATGACATTAATGGATACAACTCCTCCAATGGCATCTCTCATTTACAACACCCTCTTTTTATTTTCATTATTTTGAAGTTACTACATAATCACCATATGTTAACTCAAATCCTGAAGCTGGAAGAACCATGCCTGTATTACCAATACCGTGACTATCATAGTTTGTTGCATCATCCCAAGAGCCTGTAATTTTTTCCCTGATTTGAGGCCATAAAATACCTGTAAAGAATGCAATAACAACTCCAATGGCAATAATTGTAATAACTGTTAAGTTTAACTCTCCTGTAGCTGCTTTCATATAATAAAATCACTCCTTTCTATTTTCTAAATTAATTATAGCAAATTTTAGGTTTGATGTATATATTTTTTTGTTCATTTGACGTATCTTACATCATTTGTAGCATTGCAATTAAGATAATAACCATAACGCCAATTCCTGTTGCAACAAGCATAATCATCGTCTGACTCTCCATATGATTCAGTCGTTCTTTATATTTTGTCTCACGTGCTTTGTTTTGCAAGTTAGATACAGTTCTTGAAAACATCATCAATCTCTCTTGTTTTTTCTCTTGAGAACCAATACCAAGACGATATAAAAGACGCATCATTCGCATGGAATCACGAACAGGATAAGTATTAGCAAACTCCATATAAGGGTCAATGGATGAGTCTCCAGCATTAATTTTTTCAATCATATCTCTTAAACCTGGTTTAAAAATATCTGGTGCATCATCAATACTTTTTCCAAGAGCCACTGGAACTGTATAGTGCTGTACTAAAATTTCTAAACTCTTTAAATAGTATGGCAACATTATATCAATTTCATGCAAATGAGCTTTATAAAAACTTTTTAAACTCGTATAGGGTTGTTTAAACATTAAAAATGCAACAATAATCGACAAAACAATATTTAAAATAGAGAGATTATCCAAAAACAAGAAAAGAAAAAGGATTCCAACAATACCACCATTTAAAACTCTTTTTCGAAACAAAACATCTGGATCAACATTTTCTCCATATTTTGCATAAACCAAAAAGTTATAATCATCTTCTTTTAATGCTTGAAAATATTGAATATTATCTTCAACAAATTTGTGAGAGTCAATTGTCTTATTATAAATTAAAACAAAAAGAATTATAATACCAATGATAACAATTTCCATCTACTCAACACCTACATTCTCATTATAATATTTTTCTCCTTTAAGTAAGAAATAACTATTAATAATAATAACAGCATGTAAAAGAATTTGAACATACCACTCGTCAAGCAGCTGAATATAGCTTTCTCTACCTAACATATATTGAACGAGCATAACCATTAAATAAAGCATGACACCATATTTTAAGAATGATTTATGGAAAGTAGATCTTTCAATACGATCGCGGTAAACACTCTCAACAAGCATATCGATATCCAGTTGCATATTATCCAAACTCTCTCCTGTATCTCTTGCACCTTCTTTTGTAATTTGAAGGAAGAGTTGATGCATATTTTTAACAATATAGTATGGATATTTATTGCTCATAAAGCTAAGGGACTCGTCGATACTACCATTTTGATAAGCAAGCTCGATCATTGTACTTACATCGGATAAAACGGGCTCTTCTAAAACACCTGAGTCTCTCACTCCTTCCAAGCTTCGAATAAAAGACTGTGTTGTTGCAAACTCCATAATAGTATTGGTTGTATACACTTGAATTTGCTCAAATATAAATTCACTATAAACTCTTTTACAACGCAAGAAAGCTAAATATGGAATAATTGAAATAGCAAGTCCTATATAAATAACACAAACGAACAAGTTATAAAAATAAAGATAGGAAATAACTGCTGCAAAGATGGCAAAGACTGCAACTTGAACAGTGTATTGTTTAACCGTGTATTCTTGTCCTAATTCTTTTGTCTTTTCACGAACAACTTTAAACGAATATGGAGCAAAGCGATTATAAATACCACCTACTTGCTCGACAATATATTTATAAACATTTTGTCCTTGATAGTTTCGATATAACAAAATAAAGGCTGCAATGAATAAAAGTAAAAATAATTCCATAATTCCTCCTTTCTAAATAATGCCATTTTCATCTGGAGATGGAATATTTATTGTATTGACTTGTGGTATGGAAACAGTAGGTGGTACAACACTTTCTTGCTGAGGTGGTATATTGACAACAGGTGTATTAACAATAGGTGTTTGACTCACCTCTTGTGGCGGAATTTCTACATTTTGTGCATAAATATTTGAAAAAGGTGTTGGAGATACAACTGGCTGTTCTACTTCACTGGTGACGGGTATTTGAGTATTCACGTTTGGTACCTCCATTGACGGAGGAGATACTTCTTCAGTTGGTGCTTGTTCAGTCGTGTTATTTGTTTTTTGAGCAAATTCATCAAAAGTCTCTCCTGAACTTATTAAACCATCTAGAGAAATATTTTGATTTTCTAGATATTCTTTTAAATGCGCACTGGGTTCATTTTGAACAGGTGCTTTACCAAATATTTTCTGATAAAGAATATGGGATTGAGGATTATTATCATCGTCGACATAAAACTCAACAACTTCGTCCACTTCACGATGAAACTTACCCTTTTCTTTACTATAATAAGCTTTAATATGAACACCGAGTTGAATGTAGCGATAAATTGTATTTAAAAATTGATCCACTTCAATATCACTCTCAAGCAAACTATATAGACGATATGGAATGGCACTTGCTTTATCTGCGTGGATTGTCGATAAAATATTGTGTCCTGATGAAATAGAGTTTCGAACAGCAGTAACAGCTTCTGCTGAACGCACTTCTGAAAGAAGAATCCACTTAGGATTCTGACGCATACAAGTAACTAACACATCAGAGTAACTTGCAATATTATTCGTCTTCATTGCAACAATATCTCGATGTGGAAAAATTCGATCAAGGTGTAATTCTAGCGTATCTTCTATGGTGATAATTTTCTCATCTTCTTTGGTGTGAGATGCTAAATATTTAACAAATTCTGTCTTACCAGATCCTGTCTCACCACAGACTATAATGTTGCAGTGTCCTTCAACACATTTAATCAAAATATCATGAATATTGGCTGTAAAATAATCATCTTTTAAAAGCTTCTCTTTTTCAAGACGAATCTTAGCAGGTGTTTTACGAATAACACAAGCAAGACCATTGGTTGCAATCGTATCATGGACGAAGTTAAGACGAAGTTCTGTACTTTCTGCATCAAGAAATGGTTTGGCATTATTAAAAGTCGTCCCCATGACATTAGAACACTGAAAGGCAAGGCGCTCCATAAATGCATCATCTAGCCCTGCCACTTCAATCCGTTTTGAACCTTGTGTTAATGATCGAATCCAAATCTGTCCTTTATTACAATAGGAAATATCGGTAATATCATCATCATCAAGAAGAGGTTTTAAAGGTCCAAAATCTAATTTATCAAAGATTTGATCATTCATAAAAGCCTCTTTCCTTTCTAACTATTTCCTGCTAAATCAGCATCTGTCATAGCTGTAACGCTGTTGATAAAGTTTTTGATATCATTACTTGAGAGTTGTACTTCTCCTGCTTCACCATCGACTCCTTCAGAAGTAGGTACTGGAATAATCGTTGCTTCATAAGTTCTCAAATAACTTGCTTTACGTAGAAGAATATGTAAATCTTCTGGAATGGCAAAGATGACAAGTGCTGGACTATTCTTTTCATCTAAGTTAGAGAAAACATTGTTTCCATCTGCATCTTTTACAGCGATAACTTTCACATTCTCAATTAACTTACCAACCATAATTTTATCTTGAGTAACGGTTCCATCTGCATTTGCTTTATTAATAATTTTTAAATAAATATCAATGTAGTTTCCAGGAAAAATAGAGTTACCATAAGTAGTTTCTGTATCCACTGGTAAGTTATAAAGTACATAATCTTTTGGATAATCATAGATAATGGCTGCTTCTAATCGCTCTTTTGGTACTACATATCTAGAATAGAAAAGACTTCCTTCTGGAATAATACTATCGCTGGATGCGTATTTATTCACAACTTGAGAAACACTTTGAATGACACCACCTTTTAACATACTTGGTGGTACTTCAATCGTTCCTATCATCTTTTCAGTAATTTCAGTTCCAGGTGAGATTGTCTCAACTGCATATGGCACTGTAACTGGCGCAATTGCTTTATTAACGCGCCAATTATAACCAACATATAACACGACAATTGCAAGAAGAACTCCAACAACAGTCACTGTATTTTTATTCGTTAAAGCCTTTTTTATTCTAAGGATAACATTATTCATTCTAAGACCCCTTTCTTCTTTGTCTATGAATTTACATTGGTATAGTCTAGTCTACCTTCTTCAAGTAACTGACGTATGAGTTTATTTGTTTTATAGTCTGTTTCTAAAATTGCGCTGACCTCATTTGTGATAGTCGCACGTGTTGAATCAAATGATGCAGGTGTTTTAGAATCAATTCGTACAGTTACTTTAGGTGGGGTTTCATTAATATCGTAAATTTTAATATCATAATCACGATTATCACGAACTGTTTGAGAAAGCCTTCTTACTAAACTTTCAACAAATTTTTCTTTATCCAAACGAAGTGCTCCTGAGATGCGATAATATCCAATATCAATCGCATCCGTCATACTCGCTTCTGTTGTTTCTTTTAAAGCATAGTAGTCTAATTCATTTCCTGAAAAATAACTAGAGACAACATTTAAAACCCCAAAAGCTATCGCAGCAAGTATAATAAGTCCAGTAATTAACATCGCTTTGTTCAAAGTCAATCACCTCCCATTTAAACTATTATAACATTGATCTTGAACAATATTATTTTGACAAATTGTAGAATTGGCTTGATTATTACATCCGATAAGTCCACGTTTTTTAACAGCATCCCCAAGAACACTTGTTAAGAATGAACTTGTATAAACACTAACACCATTTGTTACTGGAGAAATCGTTGACTCATCGTAGTCTAAATAACTTTTACCTTTATTATAATTTCTTACTTGTTGAATTTTGTCCCGTGTTAAATAAATTTCATAATCTAAATCATCTTCGTTATTATAAATGCTTTCACCTTTATCCTCAATCGATTTAATCGCTGCACTTGGCTGAACAGGATAAGCTTCATTGACGGTATTAGACGCATCACAGGTCCAATTATATCTTGGTTCTCTTCCACTAGATTGTGATGAATTAGAAGGGAACATATCATCTAAAGATATTGTCCTAAAGATATATTTTTGAAGAATTGGTTCTGGATCTGGCTCTCCTTCAGGAGGTTTTGCAGAAGCATAGAAACAGTTAATATCAAAAATCCATCCTAAGAATCCCCATAAGTTATTTTTCTCTCCTACATGGAAAGTAATATTATTTTTTCTTTCTGATTCAATTGCTGTTTTTTCTTGAGCTGTTAGCGAAGAAACATTTCCATTTTTATTAACTTTCCATTTCCACCAACTGACATTGACGTCTTCTGTATTCACATTTGTACAGAAAGTATTTCCTAGGTCTTGATAGTGATTTTTATTAGATGGTGTTCTATCCGTAACAGTACCACTTTTAACAGAAAGCCACTGTCTTGGGAATGAAACTACATCACGATAATCCCATTGACTATTTTCATCAGAATCTCCTAATTCAGCACCAGTTGATCCATTATAGTAGCAAGTTCCACCATACTCTTGAATAATAGAATTACCATTTGGAGTACTTCCTGGTCTTAAAGAAGCTTCATATTTCTTGTTATTTTTCGTCTCTTGTCCTTTATCAACTTCAACAGTATAATTCGTCGTTACTTCACTACATTTTTTGGCTTCTGCACATTTTTGAATTGCAGCTGTATAAGCAGCCATTTGTTCAGCATAAACTTGATCTTGTTGAGCACTATTCATAACAGGATCTTCTTCTTTACAAGCATCTGTTATATCAAGCCAACTACAATTTGCATTACATTGATGTGTCTTAGCAGCACCTTCTTTATCACTAACTCTAACCGTTCTACGTCTAAATCCATTGGAATCACTTTCAATTGGTTTATTTTGATTTTTGTTATTATTATAGCTTTCATATGAAATTCT
>CANQHD010000010.1 GCA_947623625.1 uncultured Bacilli bacterium | reverse complement strand
ATATCCCTTTTAGAAAACTCTTTTAATATATTAGTTGCCCATCTACGAAATTGAATTGCTCTATCCGAATTACTCGGTAACCAATAGATATTACCAAATCCAAATTATAATATTGAATATTTCTTTTTACTTGCCTATTTCCTTCGTTTTGAACTAGTAAGAATTTCTTACTAGTTGAAGATTCATTCAATTCATAACTATTATAAATCTCATTAATATGCATTGTTATATTATTTCTCGTTGTGTTAAATAATTCTCCAATTGCTTTCTGTGTCAACCACAAATCTCCATCTTCGAATCGAACTTGAATCCCTTTATCATGCGTTTGTCTTTCAAAAATAATAAACTCAGCACTACTGCTTCTTAATTAAGTTATTGTTTTATACTGTTTGCTATAAAATCAACAACATCACGCTCATTTTTTATTTCATTTTCTATTATCCAAATTATATCTTCTATTGACTTATCCATATTAAATATACCATTACCAACTGGATAATAGACAGAATAAACTTTATATATATTTCCATTAATTTTTATTTTGTGACAGATTTTTCTATTTTCAGATACTGAAATCTTTTTATTTAAAATAATAGAACTAACTTGATTTCCAAAAGTAATAATCACTTTTGGTTTAATTATTTCTATTTCCTTGAATAACAAATTAAGATATTTTTTTAATACAGTATCTGATAAAGGTCTTGCGTCTATTTGAGTGCATTTTCCTAGATTAGTAATAAAAATTTTATTATTTGCGACTTCTTTATAAACGTAATCACAAAATTCATAATCCCATTCTTTTGGTTTCTTTTCTTGAATTTTGTTAAATACATCATCACTTAATAAATTAACTTTATAAAACAACTTCCATATATTTTTAGTTCCAAGCCATGGAGATTTTCTACCTTTCCATGATTTATCACTTGCAATATTTTTACCAGTAGGATTCATGAAAACAAAACAAATATCAGGATTATTTTCGCATCCACCATTATATATAGAATCTAGATCCTTAGCTCCATATTTGACCTGCATTTTATCATATTCTTTTTTTAAATCTTTTATTTTCATAGCATTCACCTTCGTTCTACAAAAAGTTTTCCATTAGTCGGTATATAGTCGATTGTCCATTTAAATTACTTTCTAACTGAATTAATCTTATTTCATTTTTTCTAATTCACTTAATGCTTTCGATTTTTTTATAGTTTCATTTGATATCTCAATTAAATTATTATCCACAGCAACATAGTGAACTATTTTTATATTGCTTATATCCAAAGCTTTTCCTATTTCATTTTCTATGTAGTGTAATTGTACACAATGAGGAGATTTGTCTACAGAAGCAAATACTATTTTATCAATATTTGTCCTACAAATCATTCCTATAATTTTAGTTATTACCATATTTATATGAGTTTCTTCTAAACAAACATCATAAATTATATCCGAATATTTAGTTAGTGCATTGTATGCTTTAGGTTGCATTTTTTCCAAGCAACTTCCTACAATTACCATTATATTTTGAGTATCATAAACATTGGTTTTCATTAAATTTTTTTTCATTTTATTTTTTCCTTCCATTAATATATCGTAGTATATTATCTAAATGGCGTTAAAACAGCCATGCCATTCTGTACAAAAAACTTCTCTTTTGGACTCGTAATTGATTCAATTAATCTGAATATATTTTTTGTTTCTAACATATCTGTATTTCGCATTCTACTATCTTTTGATTTTAACTTGAAAGTATCACAATTTGTGTCGGCTTTATTTTTCTCTTGAATCATTCTGGATTTTAAAGTTCTCCAATAATGAGATGGATCTTTACTTTCAGTTAATGCACCTATAACATCAACAACACTAAAGTAATATTCTTCTTTCTCACTATCCCAAATACTTCTTATTTCTTTACCATCAAAAAGATTTTATTTTCACTCATTTTTGTCACTACCAATTTCTTTTAATATTTTATCATTTTCAAGAAATTTATCAAAATTTTTAACACCAGCATCTTTTGCTGCCTGATTGAGTGAATAGTTACCTTTTCTAGTTAAATTTCTTTGATAAAATCTCTTTTCATCTTCAGAAAGTTCGCTATATTCTTTTTCACTTATTTCTTGTTTTCTAGTTTGGACGGCAAAATAGGTTTGACCTAAAGCAACAATTTCTTTACTTGGATCAGCATTTTGTACAATTAAATAACATATGTATCTAGATAATTTATAATCTTTAATAATTTCTTCTTTTCCTTTATCAGTTTTTATTGGCTTGTTGACTTCAACAACCCAATTTTCTTTATCTGAAATACTGTTTTCTGCAGATATTATAACTTTATCTATTACTACTTTAAAATTTCTCCATTCTTTGTAGTCTAGCACTTTTTGTAATTCACGTGCATACCAATATTCATTTCCATACTCATCTAAATGTTTTATATTTTCAAAAAAGCTATCAGCATAATTATTATTAAGTTTTTTCATAATTACCTCCCATAACTCTAAAACTTTAACCCTATTCTTTAAAAGGATTATTGCTTCTATTTTTTTCATAGCTTCATCTTCTATATCCGTCGAATTCGACAGAATTAAAATTTGAATGATAAATAACAAAATGAAACTTAAAATCATCTTTCTAACTCCTAATATAATTATACTGAAGTCGTTACTATTTTCCCCACTTATAAGTGCTTTTTTTGTTCATCTTAAAATGAATAGAAGTAGCTATATTTATTATCCAGATAAAACAAAAAATTCTATGATATATGAAACTTTAAGCATTATCAGTCATCGAAATAATTATCTTAGACTGACAAAAACTTTAACACTTTCACAAGCAAAAAAAAGAAAATGAAATCTTACAAGGACTTCCTTTTCTTCTGACTGATTCGAAATATTATAAAACAAATAATGATTGCTAGAACAGCTATTCCAATAATCATAATAACACTATTTTCTTTATATATTCCTTGATTCTTTTGAAGACATTTCCCAATATCTTCTTTATTCTTTACACTTGCAACTATATCACAATAATTATTCTCTTTATCATAAGCACTGACTGCTTTAGTGATATGTTTCAATGTATTATGATTGAAACCTGTAAAATAAGTAGTTCCAATTAGAGTTATTGGTACTTTGTTATAACTGATTTTTAAATTTTTCTTTATCTTTTTTATAAATTCTTTATCATCATTAATATGAATATATTCTATACGAACACTACTGTCATCTTTATAAGTTTCTTCTAATGCTTCTTTTTCTTGATCGCATTTTTCACAATCATCGCCATATAGTACATATATCTTGTTTTTGGCAAAAATAGATGAATTCGTAGCAACAGCATTAGTGACTGTTGGAATACACAAAAGCATTAAAAATAATCCTATTAATGAAATTTTCTTCATACTTACTCCTCATTTAATTAGTAAAGGTGTGGTATAAAATATCACACCTTTTGTAAAATATTTTTCTTCATTTGAATTAATTTTTATCATTATATACAACTTTAACTGCTTTTTCTGTTTCAGTTAAGTCCGTACCACTATAAGATATTTTTAATTTTTCAAATGTAGATTTATACGTATTAATTGTTAAACCAGAAGCATCATCAACTTCTTTATTATCAACAACAATTTTAGTCGTATTAACACCATTATTTTTATTGACTAAAAATACTGAACTCACTTGTAAAGTAGCACCATCTTCTGGAGCAAGAGCTTTCACTTTTATAAATGTTGCATCTTTGCCACTTGTTAAATATAAATCATTTTGATTAATTCTTACAGTTGTACCTTTCTTAATCTGATTGATATTGATAAATGTTTGGGCATTCTTTTCGTCATAGAACATATTTCCAATAACTGAAGTTCCTTTTAATTGACTGTCACCATCAGTTACACCATCTACAGTTTGAGCAAAATCAATATAGGTATTAACACTTGCATTAAACTTATTGTAGTATAAAGTCGTTGTAGGATCTTCGGTACTATAATAGATAATACTATCAAAATCAGTTGCTGAACCTTCAACAGAATATATAGATTTGTCTGATCTAAAGTTTTTTTTCTGAACAGTAATGACGTGTTTACTAGATGATTTATCAGGAATTTTCTTACCAATAATTTTTATCTCATCAAATAATACGCCTTCTGCATCAATAACTATTTCACCTTTAATAGAACCTGTTATTTCTTTTGAACCTGACTCAGAACCAATTATATTTACTGGACGATTAATTGTTAAAATATCTGTAAGAGAAATTTCATTTTTAACAACTATATATTTTTTATCACCAGCAATTGCTTGTTTTAATTTGTCTTCATCCGTTACTTCTTCAACTTTATCTTTATCATAAGATACCGTATATTTCGCTGTATAAATTGTGCTTTGACTAGGAATGTCTATTTTTCCTTTTTGATATTCTTTACCTGTACTAGAAACCCATCCTGTGACATTAAATGCAGCAATATTATCTTTATATTGTGTTATCACACCAGCATTTTGTGGTTCAGGTAAATAGTCTACACCAGACTCTTTATCATAGTACATTTGATAAGAACAAGGGGATTTTGTTATTGTTCTATCTGCAGTAAAAGTCACTTCAATCCATCTATTTTCTACCTTAGAATTTAAGAAATAATGTTTAACATTATTATAATCAGGATCAGGAGCCAAAGTATCAGATACAGATATTGAATCAAAAGTACCAGAATATGGAGTCACTTTTTGAACAGTCGTTGCATGAGCTTTTGACTCATCAGCTCTTGTGAGATCAACTTTAGAACTATTATCTGCCTGTACTAAAGGTTTCAGATATTTTTCATTGTCATATTTTAATTTAGTTCCCGTAAATGAAGCATTGCCTTTAACGATAACACCTTTTTCAGTAACGTTACTAAAATCAATATTATTTGCAGTTAAAGAAGCACCATTTTCTACCGTGATAGCAGATTTTGAACCCGTTAACTTCAAATTTTGAATATTTACATTTTGCCCTTGAATATTAAATATAGTTCCAACAGATTCTTCACCAGTTAAAGTTTTACTCTCTTCTGAAGATGATTGAATTGTAATATCACTTCTTTTAACATCATGTTGATTTTTAATAGTAAAACTATCACCGATAATAATAGACTTTACTTCATTATTATTTAAAGCCGTTGTCAATTGTTCTTCGTTCATAACAATGGCACTTTCTGTTTTTAAAATGAATGTGTATGTTGCTGAATCTAAATCATCAGATAATTTGATAGACTTATCTAAATCTTCCAAAGCAAGAGTAAATTTCTTACTATTTACAGCAATATTATTCAATGTTTCATCTTTACTTAATGCCGTATTAAATACTTCTTCTACCCCTGTTTTAATTTTTCCCTTTAATTTCTCTACTTCAGGATCTAAACTCGCTGTAGCAATTCCATCTTTATTAAATTTCTTAGTAGCACTATCCATAGATAAAGTTATATTTCCAATCTCTCCTTTATTAAGGATATAAGCAATTGTTCCAGATAAAATTCCTTCATTCAATTCACTTATCTTAATAGAAGTATCTTTAACCTTGATTGTAATATCATGATTTTGAAGAGCAAACTCTAATTTATTTTGATAATTAGGTGAGCTATCACTCTTGTTCAAATAATCGAAAATATCATTTACAAATTTTTTATCATCAATTGTATAGTGAGCTTTTAAAGTTGTTTTTTTACTTAAAGCAGTTGTTCCTAAATCAAATTTATCACCAGTAGATTCGTCAATCCAGTACTGATCAAAAGTGTGGTAATCAAAACTATCAGCAAGATTAACTACTTTATCAGTCTTAATTAATTCACCTTCATATTGTCTATCAACGACTGTTTCTAAAGCACCTTCCTCATTAAAATATTTGAATGTCACATCATAATAAGGGATGAGTTCCAAAGTAGAATAATCAATCACTTCTTCATATGGCAAGTAATTGTTTTCATTTCCATCAAAGTCAATCTTATAAGTGATTTTCTTCTCTTCATTTTCTTTCAATTTAATTAATACTGCTATAAATCCATTCGTATAGTCTTCACTACTTGGTGTTTCAACATTCTTCCAAGCACCTTTTTCATTTTTTAATTGAACAGTCCACTTTTTATCGTTTCCTTTACCAACTGTTTCTTCTGTTGGACCAAAAACTTTTAATACAACATAATATCCATTATCATCTTCAAATCCAGCTTTAGGAACTTCTTGTTGTTTAACAGAACCACCTAATTTATAGTCAGCGTTTTCTGCATCCTCTGTTAAAGTAGGCTGACCTAATTTTCCAAAATCATAGCCCCATCCTTCTATTTGATTTCTATCTTTTGAAGAAACATATCCATTATTAATTGGTATTCCAATACCAGTTCCAATAGATGCTTTTGTAGCCTTAGAAGCTTGTTGGAAGTTCAAGCCACTCCAATCAATTGTTAAAGTATATGGAGTATATTCTTGTCCTTCACCATCTATGTCTATAACAATATCAAAAGTCTTATGCGTATCTGTAGGATGAAGATGTTTTAATACATATATATCATTTTCATTGTCAAAATCAGCGCCCTTAGCAATCCTATCTTCATCACTGTGCTCTTCAGGATGAACAAATTGAACAGTCGTAGCACTCTTCTTAGCAGTATCTGTATGAATCGTAAATGCTAAATAATATCCTGTTGCGGCTTCTCCCGTAAATGGCGTTTTACCATTTTCAAACTTATCTACAATTGGAATTAAACCGGTTACTTTAACCAAATTTGTTTGTGTCGAGTCTTCTTTAAAATCCACTTTATATCCAGTTTTAGGCTCCCAACCATAGTCTTTTTTCAACTGAGTTTTCACTGTATCATTACTAGAGTCATCTTTCAATGTAGTAATAGAATTTTTAACAAAAGTTACTTCACTATAGTCAATGGTATACTCAACTGGTAAGTATTGATTACCGTCACCATCATTATCAATTGTCAGCGTGTATTTACAATGAGACTTATCACTATTTCTAGCACAATTCTCATCCAATTTTCTCAGCAAACCAATAGAGCTATTTGTATCAAATGCTGAAGCATCGACAATCGTTTTTCCATCCGTAACTGTTACTCCACTCTTCTTCGCTTCAGAAAACTCTTGATTTTTATTCATTGCAGTTAAAACAAATGAGAAGAAATATCCTACAACATCCTCTTTATCAAGACCATTATATTTAGTTTTTTCTTGAAAAACACTTCCCTTTAATTTATAAGTATTTCCACTATCTTTAGTTAATGTTAACTTATCAAATCCAGGCATTTCTTTATTACCAGCGAAGGCAAATGATTCTTGAATTAAATCAGCATAAGTTTTATTATCTTGAACTTTAGTATTCAAAGAATCTAAATTCATACTCATACCAGAGTCTTCTTGAAATTTGAGTCGACTATAATCAATGGTATAAGTCTTAGAGGCATAATTTTTTCCATTTCCATCAAAGTCAACAGTAATCGTTATTTTTTTATCCTCATCTCGTGTTTTTGGATCAACAGAATATAACAAAGAAATTCCTTCATTATCCTTCTCTTTTACATCAAACTGAGAATAATTAAATTCTTTCTCTGTCTTTGCACCCTTAACCTTGATTGTTGTTCCTGCCTCTTCTGTTGCGCCAGGCACTTTGATAGAAAGAGCAAAATAATATCCTGTTTTCTCATCTTCATTCAATACATTATCATTAAGAGTTGTCGTTTTTAATAATAATCCTTCTAAATACTTATCTGTTTCAGTTGAATCAGATGAAAACATTAACTGTTGTTTTCCAAGTTTACTAAAATACTTCTTGATAACCTCTTTGTATTTTGTATCCTTATCATCCACTAATGCAACCTTAGATGGAGTATCTTTCGCAATAAAATTATAATCTATATAGCGAATATCAATTTTATTTTTATCATCTAACTTTAATTGAGTTTCCCCAATGACTCTATTATCATTAGAAAATTCCCAACCTATTGGTGATAGTTTTGCATCATATTTTCTTTTCAATAGATGGATTGACATTTTTCCATAAATTTTATCTGCCCCTACGTTTGTAGAGTCATCTGGACCTTTTTCTCCATCCTCTTTATCTGAAGTTATGCTTCTTGAAGCTAACATAATATCTTGAGTTGTTAATCTATGACCTGAAGTAAAGACATAATTTCCAATAATATAAGCAGATTCTGCATCTTTATTATATTTTTCTATTTCTTTACCAAGTTCATCTAAAGTCATTTCTTTAGCAAATACTGGGGTGATTGAAATAAACAATAATATGAATGAAAATAGCAATAATTTTGGACATTTTTTTCTCATCTTTCATCTCTCCTTTCTCATCACTAATTATAATAAACTGAAACATTTTCTATAGTTGTTCCATCTTTTAAATGAAGACTAGCTGTTTTTATACTTGGGTCTATATTTACATCTTGAGTATAGATATACTGTTTAAATGGTCTAGTTACACCATTATAAGTGATTGCAGCATAATCACTAAATGCATTTCCGTCTTTTGTTACACTGACTGAATATTGGAAGACTCCTGTTAATTCTTTGAGTGCTGTTAACGTGATACTATAACTTGCTGGTCTCTCAGCAACGTTTATAGTGATTGTAGAGGTCTTTCCTCCATCATTCGTTTTAACTGTTATCGTTGCTTGACCGATGCCATTTGCTTTTATGTTTCCACTCTCATCGACTGAGATAATTTCAGGATGATCACTACTCCAAGTGACTTTTTGATCACTCGCGTTCGCTGGATTGATATTTGCCGTTAATTTTCTTGAATCACCTACATACATCGTATCGGTACCGTTTTCAATACTGACACTTATCACAGAAACCGTTGATGGGGTAGATGGTGTTGGTGAATTAGATGAACTATTGTTGTTATTTGTTTGAGGATTTGTAGCATTATGAGTACTATTTTTAACAGTTACTTTATAAGTAGCCGTTTTTCCATTCTCTGTGGTGGCTGTAATCGTTACCGCTCCCTCTTTCAAACCTCGAACATAACCATTTTCATCGACTGTTGCTATAGAGTTATTACTACTTTTCCAAGTCACTTTTTTGTTCTTAGCATTATCTGGTTTTATATTGGCTGTTAAATGAATCGTATTTCCTACTAATACAGTCGCTGCTCCAGATATACTGACTTCTACTACCTCTGTTTCACTTTCATGAACTGTCACGATACAACTAGATTGATATTTCCCATCGCTCGTTTTAACAGTAATTGTTACAGTACCTTCTTTTAAAGCTTTAACATTTCCATCTTGATCTACTGTCGCAATACTCTCGTCACTAGAGTCCCATATTAAATCTTTGATATCATAGCCATCTAATATTTTGGTTACTTTTAATGTTTGAGTATCATTGACTGATAAAGTTAAACTTGTAGAATCTAATGCAATCTCATCACTAAGAGACCATTTAGCTTTTAAAGTCATATTCTTCGTGACTTTCGTATCAAAGTCATATAATTTTTTATTATAATACCAACCTACAAAAGTATAACCATCTCTTTCAGGATCCGTTGGTCTTTCTATTAAAGAATTTGCTTTGACCATGATAGAGTGGATTTTACTGCCACCATTACTATCAAAAATAATTTTATACTCATGACCAGAACAAGCCTTTAATAATACTAAAATGACAACAGCAATCACTATGATAGCTAAAACGATTTTAATAACTAAAGACTTCTTTATTTTCTTTTTCATTATTTCACTCCTTTTATTCTTATTCAATACATTCATTTTAGATATATAACAAAATCATGATTACACATCCAAAGTGAACCAGTCTTCATATCCTCCTTACCATAGAACATATTATGTTGATTTTAGTATAACATATTGGTATACACATTTTCTACTTATTTCGACAAATATTTCATTTAAAGTTTCCATAACTTTGAAAATATCTTAAAATATCAAAAAATCGGTGTGTTCTTCATCGCCGATTTTTCATTTTCTTTACATGTGAATTCATTTGTTTAACTTTAATGGTTTCCACTATTTCGAAAATTTGCCTTTTTGATACAGAAAAAGCCTTATTTTGCAAACCATATAAGGAAAAAAATACTACAGATAAATAAAATGAGTAAAAACAATCCAAACTTAAAAAGCTGTGATCTTTCTTCTTTAAATTTTCTGATATTCTCTTGCATTTGGATCACAGATAAGTCGTTATCATCCCAAATTTTTTGATGATTTTCATTCTTTACAAAATCTGTAACATATCTATCTGAGTTGAATATATAGACCGTACAATTTCTTGATCCTAAATCTTTTAAAGGAGAAAAATCTATAGGTGGTGTTATATATTCTTCTTTTTGATTGGTTTCGGGATGAATATAAGAAACATGTAACTGAAAATATTTTATTTTTCTAAATTTACGATTCTCAGTACCATAAGATCGATAAAATATTTTATAGTCAAATTTTTCAATAAATCCTGGTACTTTTATTCCTTTTTCTTTCATAAGTCGATTCTTTTTACGGGCTTTAAAGGCAGGAAGAAAAATATGGAATAGATAAATATTATAAAGAATTATTAGATAAACGAGTAAAAAGATAAGGAAAAAAAGGCGTGTTGATTCATTATATTCTGTTTTACTAACGATAACAGAGTATAAAATGAGAAAAGCAAGAATGTTAAAAATGATAAAGGCAATGATTTCAAATGGGCTTATTTTTTCTTTTTTATATATTAATTCTTTTTTCATATTTCTTCAATCAACTCAAACTTTCTATACTCTTTATTTATTATAAGTATAGCATATCTACTACCATTTAAAAAGAGAAAAGTTGGTGTTAAGCTTTTCTTCTAAAAAAAAATTCTGTGTGGATGAATTATTTATTCATACTATATTTGTTGATAAATCTCTACAGTTTTTTCATCCATTTTTCCATCATAAAATTTGATGAGTACATTTTGTATTATGACATTTTCTTTATCGACTAAATGAAACAAGGTCAAGCTTGATTGAAGTTTTAGTGCATCTATTTTTCCAAATACATCAATGGGATTATTGGTTTTTAATTTTAACAATGCTTGACATATTTTGTTATAGTGATCGTATAAATAGGCGTGATGATAATATTGTTGTGCTTCTTCTTTGCTCTTTAATGCATAATAGTTTGATATTTCACTTAATCCCAATCCCTGAACTTGTGGAAATATATACCACATCCAATGACTTTGTTTTTTGCCATGCTCTATCTCATTTAAAGCAATTTCAAACATTTCTTGATGTGATTTTATAAATTTACTCAAAACATTATTTTCATGATTCATTTTCAACACATTTCCTTCTTAAACATGACTTGTAATAAAGTCAACTACATCACTTTCATCTTCTTGCATTACCAACTTATCTTTATCCGTTAAATCTGTAAAGTACTTTCCCAGCTTTTTATGAACGGAAATAGTATTCAAGGGATATCCTGTTTCTATTTTATTCGATTGTTTATCAACTAAATAAAATGATTCTTTATTCCATGAGTATGTGCTTTCTTCATTATCATGAATTAGAGCCATACCATAAACCCATTTTGCTGATAGTTTTCCATTTTCTCCAAATTTTTTAACAAGATCAATATAGTACTCTATCATTTCTTCATCAGATAATCTCTTTCCATTTCTTCTTCGAACATACATCCCTGGTTGATATTCTTCGCTGACATTTTCTAAAAATAAATTATCATCCATTGCGATTGTTGTGATACCACAAGCGTGATAATATGCTCTTGCCTTAATGAGAGCATTTTCAATGGCATCGCAACCATTTTCTTCAATCTCTAATTTTAAGGGAATATCTTTTAAAGAGATTATTTCAATTCCTTTTTCTTCAAGTTTTTTGGAAAATCTTTTTATTTTTGCTTCATTTTCCGTTGCGAAAAGAATTTGTTTCATTTTAATTACTACCTTCTTTTTATTGTTCTACTTTTTGATTCCTAAACGATTGAAAGGGAAAAGCGTTAAGTTTGTTTTTCCTAAAATATATTTTTTTTCAATAAATCCAATGACACGGCTATCAAAAGAATTGTTTCGGTTATCACCTAAAACCAGATAAGAGTTTTTAGGTATTTTTCCTTTTCCAAATGTATTACTATCAAAATCTTTTGTTTCTAATCCTTCTACTGGCTCTTCTATTTTTTTCCCATTCACATACAAAATATTATTTTTATATTCTATCCGTTCTCCTGGAAGTCCTATTACTCTTTTTATTAAATAGTTTTGATCTGTTTTTACGACGATGATATCAAATCTTTCAATGGGAGAAAACCAATAATGCATTTTATTTAAAATCATAATATCATTATCATGCAATGTTGGATACATACTAACACCATTCACTCGAATAGGAGTTACAATAAAAGTTTTTAGAAAAAAAACACCAATGATTACCAATACATAAGGGATAATTTGTTTCATTATCTTCATATTATCACACTCCTATAAAGCCAAAAATAAGGCTTTTCGACCTTATTTTAATTCATTTGTTTAAACTAAATTTCTTCCTTGCGAACAGTATTTTTATTTCTTTCTTTAATACGATATTGTCCAACCATTCCTCTTAAGAATGTCAATTTAGCACGTCTTACTTTTCCACGTCTTACAACTGTAATGGCTGCAATTTTTGGACTATTAATTGGGAATGTTCTCTCAACTCCTACTCCACTTGACATTTTACGAACAGTAAAAGTCTCAGAAACACTTCCACCACGACGAGCAACAACAATACCTTCATAAGCTTGAATACGCTCACGTTTTCCTTCAATGATTTTTACATCAACACGAACAGTATCACCAACACGAAATTCAGGAATATCTGTTCTGATTTGACGCGCATTAATCTTGTCAATTACGTTCATTGATTCAGTTCCTCCTTTTCCTAGTTAACCAGTGATCATATTTTAAAAAGCAGCGGATCACTTTTTTGACGTTTTTAATTATATCAGATAGAATTCATAAGTGCAAGAGTAATTTATTCATCTATGCTTTTATAAAGAGAAGATAATTCTTTGAGTGCTTGCTCTTCTTTTTCTTTTTTTGCTTTTTCTTGACGATGTTCTTCTAAAATTTCTAATAAAAGTTGATAATCTTCTAAGCTAAATGGTTCTGGTGCAGTCGGCTGATTTTGAGTATCTTCTACTTCAGCTTGTTCAACCTTCTCTTCTAATTTTGGTGCCTCTATTTGTTTTGTTGACTGATACCCTTCACGAAAATCAGAAATTCTATTTTCATATAAATAGGCTTTTTTTAGATCAAACTGTTGTTTAACTTCATATCCACCAATTGTTTGCATTTGAATGACGCCTTTTTTAATTTGATAAGATTTAATAACTCTATAAATAATTAAAATCAGAATCCAAATAACAAAAATTAAATTAGAAAGTTCTACTAAACTCATTGCTTCTTGACTACTATAAAGTGATTCAAGTGTAAAAATATCTAATTTTTGCTGTCCTACAATTCCCAATACCAAGACAAGTAAATAATGAAGAAGACAGAAAACAATACTATTGATACGTTTAATATTTCGATCTGTCTTATCACTAAAAATAGAAATCCATAAAATAAGATTGGTAGCAAGAATCATTACAAAATAAACAGAAATATTAGGAAAATAAAATAAAACAGCCAGATGATTCATTAAATACTCAAAAAATAGTTGTATTCCTGATCCATATTGAACAATAATAGCTACAAAAATAACCAAATAGATAATTGAATAAGTTAATTTACTTTGCTTTTGGTTGCTTCTGTTTGTCGTAGAAAACAAATAAGCTAAAACTAAAAACAATCCTAAAATAACCAAATAAATATATGAAGAAGAAATCATCTTCCAAATTACCGAGAGCTTGTCATTAAATGAAATTTGTGACACCGCCCTCACCCCCTTTAATTCTCTTTTTAACTTCTTTCAAAAATATAAACAGTTTGTGTTTTATTATCATTATTTGTACATGTAATTAAGGTCAATGTCGTCTTTTCACGATCTCTATTAATTTTGACTGTCCCTGTCTTCGATACTTTATAAGAGCGAACAAGTTGATATGTGTAAGTATTTCCTTGATAAGCAATAACTGCTGTATCTCCATTCTCAAGCTGATACAAATTATTAAAAAATGAATTAGCCGTTGGTCCTGAATGCGCTGCAATAATCATGTTGCCGCCTGCTATATCTGGATAATCGCTTTCTTTTAATACCGTAATATTTTCTTCTATATTATTCCCTGCTGCATATTTGTTTAAAAAACCCCTTTGAAATCCTATTTTAGAAATTGTAAGGGTACCAATATAACTATTTATTGGTTCCTTCTTTTCTTGATGTTGTTCAACTACATTTTGACTATCACTTTCACTTTCAACTGATGTTATATCAACTGTCTGTGTACTTGCAAAAAGTGTATTCATATATGAAAAAGCATAGAGCTTCTTTTCTTGAATGTAGTTATAGCAAAGAAGAAAACCTCCAAGTAAAAATAGGATAGCTGCAAAAAGTGCAGTGACACTTGGAGAAACTTTCTTCATCTTATGCACACCTTCTTCTTCCTTGATACATAACAATTCCAACAGAACTAATCATAAAAATAAATCCCATGATAGTCAGTCCCATTTGAGTGTGATTACCAGTGTTTGGAACAGGAACTTCTTGAATAATTTCTGCTTCTTTATTGGTAAAAGTAATTTTGGCAGTTGGTGTTTTATCTGAAATTGTAAATTCATATTTCTTATCTGACTTTTGATATCCTTCTGGTGCTTCAATTTCTTCAATATAATAAGTACCATCTTCTAAATTTTCTAATAAATAAGGTTCAGTTGTTGTAACAAATGTTGCAATAACATTTCCATCACTATCTGTAATTATCATTTTTGCTCCAGCAAGTGGTGCTTTAGTGTCTTCATCAATTTTTTGAATTTCAACATATTTTGAAACTTTTTTATTAGAAACATAAACTGTTATATTACGATTATCATCTGTTATTGTAAATGTAACTGGTTCATCTAATTTTTGGTAACCAGAAACACCTTCTGTTTCTTCAATCGTATAAGTACCCATCTTTAAATTTTGAATAGTATGCGCATTCGTTGTACTTTTCCAAGATGTAATTACTTTTCCTTCCGAATCTTTTAAGACAAGAGTAGCTCCAGCTAATGGCTTTTTCGTTGTTGCATCAATTTTAATAATAGATACCTTTGTTGTATTTAAAGAAAATGTCTCTGTTGTTGAAACTGGAATTTCTTCTGAGTATAAAACAACAGGCATCATATTTTGAACTGTTGGATCATCTGGTCGATATTCATAAGCTTTATCAACAACTCCAGTTGCTTTCGCTTCTAAAGTAATCGTATTTTTAAAGTCTTTAACACTTCCAACAGGAACTCTTACTTTAAAACTATCTCCAACTTCATAAGTTGTTTGAGCTTGATTTGTTTTAAGACTAATCACTTCAGCATTAGCAAGTGAAGTTGAAAGTTGCACGGTTACATTTCCAACAAGAGATGAACCTACAATTTGAATCGTACCTGTTTCATAATACTTCTTATCACTAGACAATGATAAAGTAGTATTGGTGCTTTGCAAAGATACTTTTGGTGTTACATAGCCTGTGCTTCTAGCATTTTTTGCAGCACGAACTAAGCTTTCAATATATGGTCTTAATTGATGTGGATCTTCACCTGTTGTTTTAAAAGTAGATGCTAAATTGCCAGATCCTGTTGTATCATCTAAATACCACCAAATAGCTGCTTGAGTAATGTAGTAATCATAGTCAAGGTTACCTGTAATAGACTGATTTGGGGCACCGTTTTTCATAATATAAGCAAGTCCTGCATCTTGTTCACCATAAAGATGAAGTGTTGTATTTAAAGGTGTCTTCTTATTGCTATCAAGACAATAAGCAATGCCTCCACCTTGAAGTTCTTTTATACCGAAAGACATTCCATCGATATATTCTCCTAAGTCATGCGTATTTCCTGTTACAATTGTAGCAGGAGCACTCACAGCGACAACGTTTAACAATGTTGTAACAAATGTTAAAAGTGCAATGAAAAAAACTTTCATGCTCTTTTTAAAACTATTTCCTTTTTTCATTTAAATTCCCCCTAACAAATTAAGTGGCTTTATTATAACACAAGTAAAGGCTTTTGACAAGAGACCTTTGTTGATTTTTTCCTTTTCATATTATGCAAAAAGAAATCATTTGATAACAAAAATTAAGGGATGTTTCTAGAATTTTTTTAAGCGAGCTTTTCTTTATTAGAATTTTTGATGAATAACGCACTCTATTGATATTTTTACATATAATACAAGTGACTAGAAAGGAGGAACTAGTTTTGAAAAAAGTTATTGTACTTTTAAGCACTATTTTAATTATTTTGCTGCTTGCTGCTACTGTGTTATTGAACTTTAATAAAAAAGACGAAGAAAAAAAGGACAGTACAACCAAAGTAAAACTAGCTGAAGTCACACATTCTATTTTCTATGCTCCACAATATGTAGCAATTGAAAAAGGCTATTTTAAAGAAGAAGGAATTGATCTTGAACTCATTTTAGCATCAGGTGCTGATAAAGTAAGTGCTGCTGTTTTATCAGGAGACGTTGATATTGGTTTTGCTGGAAGTGAAGCCACAATCTATGTCTATAATGGTGGTGAAAAAGATTATTTAAAAACATTCGCACAATTAACTCAAAAAGATGGATCATTTATTGTATCTCGAGAAAAAATCGACAATTTCACTCTTCAAGACATGAAAGGAAAAACCATTATTGGCGGTCGCCAAGGTGGAATGCCTGTGATGACACTTGAATGGGCTTTAAGAGAAAATGGAATAGATCCAAAAAAAGATCTAACCATTGATACATCGGTGGCTTTTGCTGCAATGAGTGGTGCTTTTTTAGCAGGAACAGGTGACTTTGTTGCTTTATTTGAACTTAGTGCAAGTAAACGAAGTCTCTTTAAGTATTAAATAATCGTCTAATTATAGACTAATAGCAATTCACAAAATAAGTGACTTTATATCTTTTCGTTTTTTGAGTATCATATCCTCTTTTAAATTCATATTGGCTTTTCAAAATCGGCTGTAAGTTTTTTCCTAAAGATGACCTTTTATATGTTAAGAAAACGTCTAACTTTATCCTATTTTTATCATGACTGATATTTGAAACTACAATACGATCTAGTAATAAACAAATAATTTTGGCAAGAACGGTTTGAGAACTCACTTTTAATTTTAAGATATTCAAAAGTTCATGTACTAAATCAGAGGCGTCTTTTTGTTTTTCTTTTTCTTCTTTTAAGTGTTTTAAATCCTTTTCAAGGTCTTTTAATTTTTGATTCAATACATTATTTCTTTCACTAAACTCTAAATTGGATAAGTTTTCTTGAGAGACAAGCTCAAATATTTTATCTTTTTGCGCACAAATTTTCTTTCTTTCGGCTTCTTTCTTCAATATCTGTTCCCGAATTCCAGTATCCATTTCTAAATGTTTGTATTGTTTCATAAGAATTTTTACCACTTCATAAGAATCTATTTTTAATCGAGGTATTAAGTCTTTAAAAATCGCATCTAACTCTGACTCTCGAATATTAGGTGAATCACAAGCTGCTTTTCCATTTTTTAAATAAAGAGAACAGACCCAAGTTACATCTTTTTTTCTTTTTCGAAACTCTCTTCGATAAAAAACAGTATGATGCTTAGCACAATAAATTTTAGCACTATATAAGTATCTATTTTGATAAATATTTTTATCGACTTTTCGCATCATAAATGCCTTTTTTCTTCTAATTAAACGATGATTCGCCCTTTCCCACAACTCTTCATCTACAATGGGTGGAATTCTCATTTTGTCTTCATATAAAATCCACTCATCTTTTTCAAAGTATTTTATTTTCTTAGTCATATAATCGACTGTCTCTGTCTTTTTCGCACAATAGTATCCTTTATATTTCGGATTTTCAATCATTCTAGAAATCGTTGAAATACACCATTTCTTATTTTGGGATGTTCTTAGTCCTTCCTGATTTAAAACTTTTGAAATTTGAGAAAGTGTTAATTCTTCTATTGCATAGAGTTCATAGATTCTTCTAACCACTTTTGCTTCATTAAAAATCACTTGAAGAACACCTTTTTCTTTATCCTTTTTATAACCATACAACATGTCATTACCTAGTATTTCACCACGTTCTATTGCTCGATTCATCCCAAATTTAACTCGCTCGGATAACCGTCTTATTTCATCTTGTGCCATAGAAGCCATTATAGTAAGTCTAAGCTCCGAATCAGGCATAGCTGTATTAATATTATCATTTACAAATAAAACAGCGACTCCATAAGATAAAAGCTCTCTAGTATACTTAATACTATCAAGCGTATTTCTTGAGAATCTCGAAATTTCTTTTGTAACAATCAAATCAAATTTACCACTTCTTGCATCTTCTATCATTCGCATGAAATGATCTCTTTTAATATCACTTGTCCCTGTAATTCCATCATCTACATAACCAGGGATATAAGTCCAATTTGGGTTTTCCTTTATAAAGTGTTCAAAGTGTTCTACTTGATTTTGAAGAGATTTTTTTTGTTCTAAATGATCGGTTGATACCCTTGCATAATCTGTAACCCTTAGTTTTATACTCGATAGTGGTATTCCCATATTTAACTGTTTTCGAACAGAATATAAATCCAAGTTGACTTCCCCTTTCCAACTCCAAAAATATGTTTATTATACCTACATGGATGACTGTACCTTCAATTCCTTTAAAAGACTCTCTTCTGTATATTTAAACATTTTATATGAAATTTTATTTTCATCCAATAATTCTTTGTTCAAAGAAAGCGCAACATTTAAAATGATTTCTTTATTCTTATTTTGGATACTCTTGCTACCTCTTATAGACTCCTCCAAATTTATAATCACTTCCCTATTTAAGACTATGAGATTAGTCACAAAATAATTCTTTACGAAAAAAAAGACTGACCCAAAATCAATCTTTCATTTGCTATTCGTTTCTTTATTAAAAATTCATGGCATACTCTACTCCTAAATCTTGTAATCTTGCAATGCGATTATGATGATTGGGGTGTGTACTATAAAGGGCTTTCAAAAATGAATTTTCAACTTCATTTTCATTCGATATCACATCAAGTGCATGAGCTAGATGATAACCAAATCCTATTTGATAAGCATATAAATCAGCATCATACTCGTTGGCTCTTAAAGAAGCTCTTAAGAATAAAAGACATACTTTAGACCACAAGTAAAGAAGAAAAGATGAGATAAAACCGATAATAGCCGTGATAACTGCAACAATAGTGTTGCGGGACTTTATTGCTGCAAGTGAAATAATAAACGTTACCAGTAAGTAAATGAGTCTAATAAATAATAAGGCAACTGTGATAAAAATATTGGATCCTGCAATAATCGCTTGTAATTCAGAGTCTTTGTGTACAATATGTCCGACTTCATGCGCAAGTATTCCAAGAATGCACTCATCTGATAAACGAAGAAGTGATGAAGTAATACAAATAGTCCTTCTTCCAACAGCATAAGCATTGGGAACATCATCATAAATAATTTTCAAATGTATTTTACGCACCATTTCAGGATTTTTTTGAAAAGCTCGGTTATAAACAACTTCTAAAAGAGGAACAATTTTGAGTTTCATATCTTTTCTTTTTATCTCTTTAGCACCAATCATTAAACAAATGAACCACTCTCCAATAGGACTCATGGCAATCAAGATAATAACAACATAAATGGCACTTAAAGCAAGCACTGCATCCGAGTCTTGATAACCTGAAGTAAAAAGATATAGAATCAAATTTAAATTAAGAAACAGAAACAGAAAGATACCAATATTTTGATACCGAAAGCATTTCCGAATAAAATTCATCGCATCAAGTCCCCTCTTTCATACCCAACCATATCATCTAACATTTCATTATAAATTTGATAAGAATTGTGAAAATGCGTCTTAATTTCATTTAACAAGGTAGGGTTTCCCATACTTGCTTGAAAAAAAGTGGCAAAAACCTTTTCTGATAACTGATTGGTAGCACGAGTCATCGCAACTAAAATTGGATGATTTCCACGATATGCTGCACACTCTCGTTGAACATTTTGAACAAAAGATGGATGATGAGAATAACTATGATTTTGAAAGGCATCAAGCATCGTTGCAAAAAAATGAAAGAACATTATTCCACTTGGATCTTGTCGATAATCATAATAAATTCCTTTTTCAAAGGTATCATTGTCATAGTATCCTGCTCGACCGTCATACAAAGGATTTTGAATACGCACTCTTTTACTATAAGTATTATAAACTTTTCGTGCTCGTTCTGTTGCATTTTCTATTCGTCTATCAATCATTTCTCGATATTTATAAGACACTTCAAGTGCATTGTTGTTGATTTCTACATTTCCACATCTTTTAAGTTCAGGATTTGAAAAAGTACTATCCTGTTCAGTGTTTGTCATTCCTTGTAAGGATGATAAAAAGGAAGACTGTCCTAATGTTTCATCTTTTCCCGTAGAAGAAGTTGCATAGCTTGCACTTACATGACTTTGAGAAGAAGAATAACTTACACTATCATCACTTCCTGTCGGTGCCAAAAAATCAACCTCGACTACTTCATACTCTTTCACTTTCTTTATGAATGCATCAAGAGTAATTAAAGCATTTTTGATTATATTAATATTTTGAACCAACTCTTTATTACATCGAAGAATCTCTTTTCCCAATTCGCGGTACTTTAAGTCATCCCAACTAGACTCTTGCATTTTATATTGAAACATCAAGTTGTGTGAAGTCTCAGTCAACTCTTTATAGATACATTCAATATATTCCCTTGTCTGTTCTAAGACTTCAATGGATACATTCGCCATTTTCATCTTCCTTTAAAACATTTAAAATAAATGAATTCAATTCATCACTCTCTGGGAAAATAAATGGTTTGACTTGGAAAGTTTTACGCACAGAGTCAGTGTAATAGACAATATTGTCTTGAAGGGATGTTAAAGAAATTCCATCTGCTAAAAAGCTCACTTCATTATTGTTTAAAGAATACAAATAGCGTTCTGGAAATTTAGACAAATGATTGATTCCATAATATAAGTCTTCCTTAACTGTTTGGATATCTGAAGCTGTGATAATAATATGAATATTATAAGTTGTTCCATTTTCAATTAATTGAGCAATTTTTTTACTCACATTGATATTGTTCGCATTGGATGAAGTTGCTTCTGAAGTATTTAAAAATCCGAAGTCAAATGGATCATCTTCCTCTTCTTCTTTTGGCGTATTTTCCTCTTTTTTTCCAAGATACTCTTCTTCATCGATTTTATCGCCTTTTAACATTTTTCCAACTAAATCAAGATACTGTAATTTATCAATAACTAAGAGAGCTTGATGATGGGCAAAATTATTTTTATTTTCCAAGTAAAGATCATAGAGTTGTTGAATTTGAAGAAGAATATCTGCTTGATTTTGGGCAAGATGGAATCGACTACCTAACTTTTTATAAGCTTCATAAATTGGGTCTTTTTCTCCTAAGATAATATCCCCATCAATACAATAAAGTTGCGTTGACGAATTTAAAAGAGCAGATAACATATAAATATTTAAAATATTACGTGTCATTTTCTCGTTGCTTCCACAAATTAAAGTATTATGCTTCTTACGATTATCAAATGTAATACTTAAATCAGGCGCAACTTTAATTAAATTACCCACTGTAACAGTAAGGTTTCCTGTTTGCCAATTGGGTTTTAATACTTGTAAAAGTGGCGTTACTTTGCTTCCTTCAAAAGATTGCATATCAAATGCTACATCTTGGAATTTTTCTTGAATGAGCTCCAAATATTTTCTTTGCGTATCATCATCACAGTATACAACACGCATTCCAATAGCGTCTTCTTCTGTATATTCTTCATTTAAAACAGCTGTACCAATTGGCCCTTTCATCATATCCAGTATCTTACTATTTCCCTTATCCCCAAATAGATACCTTGTATCATATTCACCACATTTCAGTCCGATTCGAATACGCATTTGTTCAATTGTTCCTGTGGCAAGAGTAAGTTCTCCAATAATTTTAGTGGACTGTGTTGCCATTAATAAATGAATTCCATAAGAACGTCCTTCAGTGACAATTCTTTTGACAAGCTCAGCACAATGGTTTGCCACTTTTCGGTTCGTTGCATCATTAAATAAAATTTGAAACTCATCCATAATAACCAAAATTTGAGGCATAGGCTTGTTAGCAAGATGAACATAATCTGCTAATTTGGAAGCATTTACTTCTTTAAATTTCTGACTGCGAATTCCAATTTCTTCTACCAAATTTTCTAAAATACTCTCACCAAACTCTTGTAAAGCATCCAGTGCTAATAATTTGATATGTGGTAAACGATAAGAGTCATAAATTTTAAATTCAGTACCTCCTTTAAAATCCATCAAATATAACTGAAGCATATCAGGGGTATAATGAAGCATCGCACTCATAATTAGAGTATGAAGCAAAGTGGACTTTCCACTTCCGGTAGCACCTGCAACTAAAGCATGATGGGAAGAGCCATGACCAAATGTAATTGGAATGATTTTCTCTTCATCCCCCACACCTACTGGAATGGATAGAATTTTACTTGAGTTAGATTCAAACAAATTTTCATCTAAAATATCTTCAAAAGAAATTCCTCTACCTTTAATAACGTTAGAAATTTCTGTATATTTTTTTATGAAACTATTGATTGTTGAATACTCTACTTTAGATGGAATCTCAATTTCCAAATGAAAAGGTAACATCAAATATTTATTTTCTTTACAGCTTATTTTAGTTGTATACTGAGTCATTAATTTTTCATAATGGTTAAAGTCATAAGAGTCTTTACTCAAATTTTGATGCATACCAATGACTGTAAAAATTCCACACTTGGGACCATTTTTTAAAATATTTAAAAGCAGTTCATAGCTTTTATTATCGAACCCTACAGGAAAATCATAAATAGCAAGAAGCGTTACAGTTTCCATTTTATTCGGTGTTTTTAAATTGTAATCCAATAAATTATCATAACGGTACCCTAACTTATTTTGAATCATATCGTCGATAAAATCATTGAATTTTTGTAATTTTCTTGTAATATCACTACTACTTGTATAAATATTTTCATCAAAAGTAGATGAACATTCTTTCTTAAAGTCAAGAAATGGTAATACACTTCCTCCTTTTTTATCTGGATCAAAAATACAAATATTGGCTTTTGTAACCGGAATAGATGCTAAAAATCTCCATATCATATGTGTTAGAAAGTCTTTTCCATCTTTTTCGGACATCGCATCATATTCAAGCAAAAAGTTGCTGCATTCTCCGAGATTTAAAAGAAAAGGTAAATGAATTTTCTCATCTTCCAAACCAAAATAAGAAAATATTTTATCATACCCATAGCTTTCCTGAAAAATATCTTTTGGATAAGCTGTCTGTCCAATGACAATATGGGTTGGAAAGGTTGTCTCTTCACTTAAAGATGTATCCATTTGAACAAATAAGCTTTCTTTCATTTTTTTAAGTTGCTCTAATGTTTCAATGATTTTTTCATCTGCTTTCTCATCCATCAAATTTTTTATAAATGAAGGAAGCGCAATTCCTTTATTATGAAGTCCTTCACATATTAGTATATATTTTGAAAAATAAGCATCGAACTCTTTTTTAGCTGGCATGAAATTACTTACATAGTTTAACCCTAAGCATGAAAATGATGAATCACTTTGAACAATAGTTAAACTTTGTCTTTGAATATCTTTCACACTCTCGATTAAACTTTTAGAATATTTATCAGGATTTAATTCTAAATCACTTATTAGTAAAACATAAATACCACATTTTCCTCCATAATGAATAATGTTATTTAAGTAAGAAAGCGCGTGATTATCAATCGCAGATGGAAAATCAAAAATGGTGAGTAGTTCTATTCCTAAAGGATGATCTGGATGACTTAGATTATAACTTGAGATATTGTCATATTGGTTTCCTAGTACGTTTTGTGTAATGTATTCTACCTTATCATTTAACTGCTTGAGCTTTGAATTAGCTTCTTGCTGGGTTGTATAAATCTTTTCATCAAACAACTCAGGCATATTCTTCTTGGCATCAAAATAAGCTTCAATGCTATTTCCGTGATTTTCGCAATCGACAACACTGAAAGTCAAAAAACTCGCAGGAACAGTTGTTAAAAAAGAATACATAATCCCTTGAGCAAAACTTTCAAGTTGAATACTATTACTATTTGATTTTTTTATCAAAATAGGAACAGACGAATCTGTCGTGATAATAATTGGAAACTTGATAATATCATCTGTGATAAGTGGAGCACATTTTTCTTTGACAGAAGAAATTAACATTTTAGAAGCAATAAACTCTTCTATTTTAAAGTCTATATAGCCAATATATAAGCAATTGTTTTCTACTGTTATGCCTTTATTTACTTTGTTGTAACACTTTTTATAAGATTCAACTACATTTTCTAAAGTCGTTAAAAATGGCTCTTCTAAAATCTCATCTAGTGTAGATTTGATTTCATCTCTTAGCTTTTGTAACTTTTGCTGATACAATGCCTCTTGCTTGGTTCGAAAATTTGCTTGGTTTTGGAGCAATTCTTCACGAGATTTTTTTTGTTCTTCATTCATGTCTGTTTTATAGGATGAAGTAAGCTCTTCCATTTCTTTTTTGATTTCTGCAAGAAATTTATCTACTGTATTTTCTAAAATAATCAGTTCTTCATAGTCTGCTTTTCTTTTAGATGAAAATAAATAATTTAAATGATTGATAACAGATGGAAGAATATCTTTTGTATATTTTTCACTTAAAATACTAAAACGTGTTTTAATATCTTTTAAAGCTTCAAAATAATCGCTCGTATCTTGATAGCGATCACTCTTCGCATTCTTTAGCTCTTCTAATTTTTTTGTTTTTGTTTTCACATAATACTTATCAACACGTGATAAATTTTCATCTATTTTTTGGATTTGCTCTTGAATATGTTTGGCATCTTGAATCATAGAAGATGATTTTTCTTCAATATGATGAATGGCTTGATTACATTCTCTATCAAAATTTGTCAAAGCCCGATCGTGCTCTTTTTTCATTTGATAAACTTTAGACTGATATTCTTTTTCTACATTTTCTATTTTTTCATCCATCATCATGATAAAGTTGTTAAAACGTGTAATCCTATCTAGTACTTGTTGATATAAGTTATTGTTCATGAATCCTCCTTTTAACTATTTTCCATTTCATATTTACATTTTCCATTCTTTTTGCACTCGCCATTACTGAAACCTACGATTAAAGATGTACTCACTTGGAGTGGATAGGAAAAAATCTCCACCATATCACCACCTAATTCTTTATTGTTTGTATTACAAACAATCGTATATTGTTTCAAATGGTTTAAAAGACGAGGAATATAATTGGTATCATAATAATTTAAAATATCAATGATTAACTTAATGCCAATTGTCGTCACAAAATTAATATCTACTGAGATACCCGGTTCAAATTTAACTTTTTCTAAGTCTTCTTCATTAGAATATACGTGATGATTTCCTATCGAACGAGAAGATACAGTAGAACCATGTCCTAAAGCACATTCATAGCAAGGTTGTTGTAAAGATGGAATATGGTAAAATATCTCACCCGCTGCAGCACGTTCCCAAAAACCAATGGAAATAAATGCGGCTTTATAATAAATACTAATTCGATTTGCATAAACATCCGCACTACGATTATCTGCACAACCAACAAAGATTGTTTCCTTTTCAATACAAAATTGATCTAAAATATCCTTAGGTAAATTTTGAACAATTCCTTCAAAACAGATAACTTCTGCTTGAGGATTGATGTTTTTTATCTTACGTTTAACAGCATTTACTTTTAAATCTCCAACATCTTCTATGCCACACTGATGTCGACATAAATTATGGTATTCTAAAATATCCGCATCACATAAGAGAAAGTGAGAAACACCTGATCTTGCTAGTTCTAAAGCAACTAAGCTTCCAACAGAACCACACCCTAATATAACCGCTCTTTTCTCTTGCATCATAGAAGTTTCCAAAATACCACTGTTTCTTGAAAAAATATTTTGATATAAGTCATAAGAAGAAACTTTTAATTCTTTTTTATCACAGTAAAAGTGCAGTTTTCCATCAACTCTTTTCGCACAAAAAGCTTCATCTATTTCATCATTTTCATCTAAAATATTCCCTAAAAAATCGCCTTGTTCTTGAATTTGTTCTGGAAATATATTATATATCTTTGTATCTTCAAAGTATTTCCCATATAATTGACTCATGGTTTTATCTTCAAGTTGTTCCCGAGAAATAAAGACTTCTTTTTCAATTTCATCATTAAAAAAATTATCCATCATTACACATCCTTTTCAAGCATTCTAGACATCATTCTACAAAATTTTTCTTCTGTTTTATATTTTAATAATTCTTCTGGAATTCGATCATCTCCTACTTCGTATTTTATTCTTTGGTAAGAACATGGACTCTCTACATGATACATCGTCAGTCTAAATGAGGGATCTACATTGACAAGTGCTGATATAGCGCCTTCTCTTCTCATGCTAGCATACTTTTTATTGGTCGTATCATCTGTTGCTGAAAAAACATCAAAAGAACCTGGATGACGATGCCATAATCCGATTAACTGTAGTGGAAATTGATAAAGGTTTGCTACTTTATTAATGAGATGTTGTGTATATTTTTGATCGTATTCAAAATATGCCACTTGAAAAATAGAGTTAGGTCCTGGATCAATTGTTTCAATCACATAAAAAGTATCTTGAATGACCGTTCCTAAAAATAATCCCCCTGTTTCTGTTTTTATTTTTTCGGTTGTTTCCGCTAAAATTGCTAAATAAGCTCGATTTGAAAAGACAACTTCCATATTTTATCCTCCTTATTAAAAAAAGCATTTATCTATTCGTGAGACAAATGCTTTTTATTTATTAATAGTTACCTTCTAGTGCAACATCATCATCTATTTCGCCATTCAACCACATCTCACAAAGTACTATCCACTTACAAGCCCAAGAAAGCGCAGATGCTGCTGATGTTGAACGCGTTTGACCTGCTTTAAAATATTTTGGGTCGGCAGTACAAATAAAGTATTCTTCTTTTCTTCCAAAATTGTCTCGATAGATATGTGGTAGACCTAAACCGAGTCCTTTCTCTGGTTGAATTGGTAATTGACTAGCGATGTCTTTAAGCCTTGGAGAAATTGGTAATATTTGAATAGAGCCACCATACTCTCCATCCGTTGCATGTGGATGATCATTTTTATAGATTAGCATTAAATCCCATACCATTCCATCTTTTCCAAGAGGTTGTACTTTACCACGCCAGTAAAGGCGTCCTGATCCATCTTGTAATTGATGAATGGTGAAAGATGGGAAAAACTTTTTCATTGCCTGCACTTCTGCCTGATATAAATCAGGATCACTTTGATACCAATAAAATGCCATGTTACACCTCAGTTGTTGCAAGCTTTCCATCTGGTACTGAAATACTTGCCAATCCTTCGTTTTCTGCATCTTCTTTAAATTCAACTTCTCCAGAAGGTGTTACTACAACGCCCTCATTATTTCTGAGTGCTTCTGCTAAAGCACGACGACGTTGAGCAACAACATCTTCCGTATTTGGTTGATTGTTTTCTTCATTATTCATTATTTAACCTCCTCAAACTAAACAGCAAAGTTTCTAATAATTTCACCATTTTCAGCAATAATTGTTGTTGCACGACAAAGCATTTGATCGGCTGCTTGTTCTCCATCGTTTTTTAAAGCTTGAGCATAACTGTTGTTATAAAGTTCATTTCCTTCACTTAATAATGTATCCAAATCAAAGTTCTTCTGCTTTTCTTTTACTTCCATATATTGCATGAAATCACTTAACTGTTGTAATGCAGCTTGTGTCTGTTGGATTGCTTTATTTGCTTGAATTAAATAGCGTGTATAAGAAATTAGCTTTACAGTTGTCTCGATAGTACACCTAACAATTGCTACTAAAAACATGATAACAGCACTTATAATGTTGCCTATTCCTTCTGCAATTCCATCTGTTGCTAAGTTAAATATTCCTTTAATAATTTCTACAAAAGCCTGGGAAATTGGTTTAATAGCTGTTAAGAATGAACCAAAGAGAACTGCCAAAATAAAGGCCATAGCAAGTCCATCACTGATTCCCATGATAATTCCAATCAAAACACCCATAATAGTCAGTGCAAATTTACTGACAATTTTGTTTTTATCTCTTTTTAATTTTCTTTCTTGTTCTTGAAAGAGTAGTTCGCAGCAATCATAACATAAATGTGTTCCATCATCTAATGAACAGGATTCTGCACAATCTTTACAAATATATTTTCCACAGTTATCACATTTTGTATAAGCTTCTTCTGTTGGATGCTTATAACAAACTGCCTCTTCCTGTTGTCCTCCTTTTGGAGGAGTGAACGTCTTAATTTCTTCGTTTTTGTTTTCTTCTTTTACTTTTTTACTTTCTCCCATTTTTAAACTCCTTAATCATTTGTATTAAATGTAATTTCTTTATACTCTTCTACCTTTTTTTTCAATTTTGCTAAACTATCTGCTAACATCTTCATCTCTTTTGCTGATTTTTTAGATGCTGCTGCAATACCCATAATTATTGCTTGAAATTGATCACCATGATCATCTGACCAACCAGAATCTTTCATCTCCTCATACTTCGTTTTCAAATTTCCAGCAAGAGTTGCAACAACAGAAGATGACGCAGTTAAAGAATTAATCATATTTTGTAGTGCTTCTACTTGAACATTCATCTTTTCTCACCTCTTTTAATTAATAATTCGTATCACTTACTTCAACAACATACTCGTTGTACTCTTTAACTTTCTTACTTAAGTCTTCCAAAGTCTTCTGTGCTTTTTCGATCGTTTGAACTTGTGCTTTTAAGTTATTTGAACATTGATCAACAACTTTTTTAGCGGCTTCATATTTAGAATCATTCCAACCCTTATGGGCATTTTTAATTCCATTTTCTAAATTGCTACTTTCTTCCTTCAATGTCTTAATGATTTCTCCACAAGTATTGATACAAGTATTAATCGCATCAATTTGAACCATCGCATCATAAGTAATTGCCATTTCTAATCATCCTTTCATTTCTTTACCTAGATTTTACCCTTACTTAAATAATTTTGTCAATTATAAAACGACAGAAAATCAGTTGTTTTTTTGATGAAGTTTCTCACAAAGTTGTATTTAAGTACGCAAAAATTGCGTTTTTACAAGCGTCTAGTTTTGAAATACTCTGAGTGGTCGTTGTTAAAACAGTTCTTGAAAACTCATCCAATACCTCTTCTAGCTTTTCAAAATACTCATCTACCTTTTCTTTCGCATCCTTCATTTTGCTTTCTTTATCTGTTTCTTTATCAAGATGTTTTTTCGCTTGTTCTAAAGCATATTCTTTTTGAAGAAGATCCCCATTAATTTTTTCTAGTTTTTCCTGATTGTGACGCAGTTTTATCTTTGTATCTGATAATTCATTCAGCGTTTTTCTTCTTTCACTCTCTGTTTGATCCATTTTTCGATTTACACTTTGAAGTTGACTTAAAATTGCATTTTTATCTTCATCCTGAGAGCTATTTAAATAAGACTCTAAACTCGATTTTTGAGCCCTTAAGTTTTCAAGTTGAATTTTCAAATTAGAGTGCTGATTGTCCAAATAACTAATTTGATTTTGAAGTGAAGTTTGCTCATTTTCATAAAAAGAAAGTTGTTGTCTAAGATCAGCTACTTCATTTTTCACTTGAAGATAAGTATGAAGGGCTTCTTCTTTTTTCTTGTGTTGATTTTCCATCTCATCTTTTACTTTTTCTAAAATTTGTTTTCTATCTTTTTCCAAGCTTTCTACATTTTTCTTTGCACTGAATTCGAATCGTTTAAAGTGTTCATAAATTTTTTCTAAACTTGCTATATCAATACTCGCATCCATCTAAGCTTAGTCCTCCTTTCGATAATCATCAAACTTTCGAAGTGACTGATTGCAAACTTCTAATAGTTGAATCATATTGCGTGAAGAAGATGCAAATGACGCAATAAGATTTTTAATCTCTTCATACTTTTTATCTTTCCAGTTAATATTAGAATCATTAACACAATTACCTAAAATTTGAACCTCATCATTAAAAGATGAAATATCTTTTTCAAAAATTTTTATCTCATCCATACTTTCCTCCATAAAAGTAATATTTTCACTTAAATTATGCGAGCTTTTTTTCTTTTTTGTCAAGATAAAAGATGTGCTTTATTTCTTTTAGTTCCTTGTGTATCATATCCCCGTTTAAATTCATAACTACTTCTTTAAGATAAAAATATATTTAACTCCATATTATATTTATCATTACTTATTTGAGATACGACAATATAATCAAGTAGAGAACTAATAATTTTAGTTATTGTAGATTTAGAATTGACTTTTGATTTTAGAATATCTTCTCTTTATTTATCTATTTCTTCAACTTCTTTATTTAACATTTCTAAATAATCTTGCTCAGCTTGTGTTAAATGTTTTTC
>CANQHD010000009.1 GCA_947623625.1 uncultured Bacilli bacterium | reverse complement strand
GTGATTATCTTTTGGGTCGCTCCGGTAAAAAAGACATTGACATTGTAGCGGTAGGCAGTGGCATTGATTTGGCGATAAAAGTAGCCGAATTAATCCCCCATCGCCCGAAAGTTCAGGTTTTCAAAAATTATGGAACTGCCATGCTCCGATACAATGATATGGATATTGAGTTTGATGCTCCAATATCAGAAAGACTATATTATGGACTTTCTACTTATTATATTCCTATGATTTCAAAATATAATAGTGATTATCCTATGTATAATGTTGAACTTATTGGTTCAACTGATAATGCGGTCATAAAAAATGAAGGTGCAGTTGCGACAGGATGTTCAGGTGGAGTTGATTCTTTTTACACAATTGTAAGACATAGCAAAGAAAATACTAAAGAAGAAAATCAATTAACACATCTAGTATATAGTTCTATAGGGATACTTGATAATATTGAAACTCGTATAAAAGATACCTTTATAACTACCCAAAAAGAAATACAAAAAATTGCTGAAGAATGCAATTTAGATACAATATATTGTTATAGTAATTTAAATAGATTTTATCGTTTTCCACATGAAGCATTTACAACTTTCTATACTCCTACATATAGTTCTGTGGCTTTTGCATTACAAAAGTTAATAGGTATTTATTATGCCAGTTCTGGTGATCCTATTTCAGAATTTAATTTAGATATTACAAAAATCCATGGACATGATCCAGCTGTGTTTGATGTTTTTACTCTTTCTTGCCTTGATAGTGAAAATTTAAAATTTTATTCAGCCGGTATGGAATGTAGTAGAATTGAAAAAGAAAAATATATAGCTGACTATAAACCTGCTCAAAGGCATTTATCTGTTTGTGCATTTCAATCTTTATATGAAAGTAAGAATAAAAAATATCAAAACTGTTCTATTTGTTTTAAATGTTTAAGAACTATGTGCCATTTTTATTCTTTTGGGAAATTAGAAAGTTTTAAAAATGTATTTAATGTAGACGAATTTATGAAACATAAAAATAAATATATTGGAAAAATGATGGGACAAGATAAACATGCATATATATTTGATTTTAAAAATACAGCTAAAGAAAATAATATAACAATACCTATAGGTTCATATGTTTATGCATATTTGTGGTATAAACCAATTAAGTTTTTACGTAAAAAATTGAGACATTCTATATTAGCTAGAAAAATATATTATAAGTTTAATTTAGATTATAAATTAGATGGTTATCGTGGACCAACATATGAAGTTTACAAGGACAAAATAACGCCTGGTAATAAAAGTGGTGATTAAATGTTAAATAAATATAAAAAATTATCAGTTGTTGCCAAAGCCTCTTTATGGGCTTTTATCGCAGGTGTTGTTCAAAAAGGAATATCAATACTTGTGATACCAATCTTTACAAGAATTTTGACAACAACAGAGTTTGCTCAATATACTCTTTATCAATCATGGCATGATATATTTATAATTTTTACATCTTTAAACATCTTTAATTATGCTATTTTTTCTGGACTAAAAGAATTTGATGATGATATTGATGGATTTATAGCAACATCCCAAACTCTGGTTACTGGACTTTGTATATTATCCTTTTTAATTTATTATATAATACATATTTTTTATGGGGACCTTATAGGCTTTTCACTTCCTATAGTTATTTTAATGTTCTTTGATATGTTATTTTTATCTGCCTTTAATATATGGGCAGCAAAAGAAAGATATGAATTTAAATATAAACTTATGACCTTTTTCTCTATATTAATAGGAATTTTAGGTCCTGTTCTTGGACTTATTGCTATTAAATATATTCCAGATAAAGGTATGGGAAGAATTTATGGTGTTGCATTCGTTAATATTATAATAGGACTAATTTTTTATATATATGGGTTCATCAAGTCTAAAAATAGATTTGATAAAAGATATATAAAATTTTTACTTATTTATTGTATACCCTTAATTCCACACTTTTTAGCATGTCAAATATTAACTAGATTTGATAGAATCATGATTGCAAATATGTGTAGTGAGGCAGAAGCCGGTATATATAGTCTTGCTTATAGTCTATCTTGTTTAACTCAAATAATTACTGATGCTATATTAAAATCACTAATTCCTTGGACATATAAAATAATAAAGCAAGGTAAAAATTTTAAATCATTAAAGAAGAATGTAAATTTTATGATTATATTAATTGCAGTTGTAAATATTATTTTAATTTTATTTGCCCCCGAAGCAATAAAAATATTTGCAACTGATGAATATGATAAAGCAATTTATATTATTCCAGCAGTATCTGCTAGTGTGTATTTTATGTTTTTATTTAATGTGTTTGCAAATGTTGAATATTACTATAGTGAAACAAAATATGTTGCCTTTGCGTCCATTGGAGCAGCGGTTACTAATGTTGTACTTAATTTTATCTTTATAAAATTATTTGGATTTATCGCAGCGGGTTATACAACACTTGTAAGCTATATATTATACGCTTTGGGACATTTCATATTTATGAAGAAAATCTGTAAAAAGCATGCTAATGGATTTGATTATTATGATAATAAAACTATTTTGTTAATATCAATAATATTTACAATTATATCACTTTTGATAATTCCTTTTTATCAAATGGTAATTATAAGATATGTGTTAATTGCAATAATATTTATAATACTAGCTATTAATTATAAAAAAATATTAAAAGTTATAAAAATAAAATAACGTGGAGGTTTTGAAAATGAAAAATATTGAAATATTAGATTGTACATTAAGAGATGGAGGATATGTAAATAAAAATACTTTTGGCTACAAAAGTATTAAAGAAATTATTACTAAATTAGAAGAGGCAAATATAGACATAATAGAATGTGGTTATTTACTTGATGATAAGGATGCTTATAGTAAAGATGTAACAGAATATAGAAGAATGGAAGAACTACAAGAACAAGAACTTATTGATACTAATAAAGATAATGATTATACTTTAATGCTTTTAGGAGAAAAATATAAAATAGAAAATCTACCTGAAAGTAAAGATAATAAAAATAATATTATCAGAATGTCTTTTCATAAACACAAATTACCAAAAGCTATTGAATATGCAAAAGAAATTATCAAAAAAGGATATCGATTATTTCTACAACCAACTGTAATTATGAATTATAGAGAAGAAGAAATAATTGCTATGCTTGAAATATTTAATACTTTAGATATTGTTGGTGTTGCAATAGTTGATACTTTTGGTCAAATGGTACCAGAAGATACTATTAGAATGACTAAACTATTTGATGAACATTTAAGAAGTGATATTAAATTAGGTTTTCATGCTCACAATAATTTACAAATGGCTTTTGCAAATGCTACATCTTTTATTGCAACCGCAAGTGATGATAGAAAAATAGTAATAGATACTTCTCTATATGGAATGGGAAGAGGTGCTGGAAATCTTCCAACAGAATTACTTGCTAACTTTTTAAATGAAAATTATCAAAAAAAATATAATATTAGTAGTTTACTTGAAGTATGTGATACAACAATTGAAAAAATAAAAGAAGAATATTCTTGGGGCTATTCTCTTGCTTATTTTTTATCAGCGCGCTATGCATGTCATCCATCATATGTTTTGCATTTGCTTAATAAAAAAACATTAGAAAATAGTGATATTAATAATGTATTACAAATGATTAGTAAAGAAAAAATAACTGAATATGATAAGGATTATATTGAAGAATTATATTTAACTTATAACGAACAAAGTGTAGATGATAGTTATACTTATGAACAACTTAAAAATATAATTGGTGATAAAGAAGTTGTTTTAATAGGACCTGGAAGATCAATTAATGATTATCATGATCAAATAAAATCATATATAAAAGATAATGATTGTTTTGTAATTGATATTAATAATCCAAATTTATTTGAACATGATGCTGTATTTTATAGTAATAAGAAAAGATATTTATCGCTGCATGAAGAAAATAAAGATAGTTTAGAATTTGTGACATCTAATATAACAATAGATAAAGAAGAAAATAGATATATATTTGATTATAATAATTCATTATCTAGAAAAGAAGAAGTTTCTGATTCAGCACTATTAATGTTACTTACTATTTTAGAAAGAGCAGGTATTTGCAAAATAGTACTTGCAGGTTTTGATGGATATAGTAATAATAGTGAAAATTATTATGATAGTGATATAGCATATATGCTGGATAATAATTATATCGATGATTTAAATAATACTATGAAAAGTAATATCAAAGTATACCAGAAAACTTTAAAAATTAATACAATAACACCATCTAAAAATATAAAGGAGATGATTTAGAATGAAAATAGTTGCAGTAATTCCAGCAAGATATGCATCTACTAGATTTCCTGGAAAACCTTTAGCAGACATTTGCGGTCATCCTATGATATGGTGGGTATATAATAGAGTTAAAAAAATAAGCGAGTTTTCAGATGTTTTTGTTGCAACTGATGATGAGAGAATAAAAAAAGTATGTGATGAATATAATATTAATGTCATAATGACTAGAAATAATCATCCAAATCATATTTCAAGAGTACATGAAGTAAGTGAAAAAGTAAATGCAGACTTTTATATGTGTATAAATGGAGATGAACCGTTAGTAGATATTGACAGTATTAAAAAGATTATTCCAACCAAAGTAAACGATAAAGAAGAGGTCTTTATTGGTGCTAGAAGAAAATTAACCGATCCTGCTGAAACAATTGATAGTGCAAATATTAAAATGGTTATAGGTAATAATGATTTATGTATGTATTTATCACGAACAGCCATTCCATTTCCAAAGGGAACACTATTTTTTGACTATTGGAAATATGTAGGAATAGAATGTTTTAATAAGAAAGCACTTGATTTTTTTGTCAGTACAAACATGGGAAATGTAGAAAAAGTTGAAGATATAGATCATATTAGATTTTTAGAAAATGGTAAAAAAATATATTTTAAAGAAGTCAAGTCTGATTCTATTTCAGTTGATACTCCAAAAGATTTAGAAAAAGTTATAAAAATGATAAAGGAGAAAGAGAAATGCAACATATAAAAATGTTAGTTTTAGATGTAGACGGAACTTTAACTGATGGGAAAATATATATGGGAGAAAATGGTGAAGTTATGAAAGCTTTTAATTGTCACGATGCTGTGGCTTTAAGAAAACTTCCACCTATGGGAATAGAAACAATTATTATAACTGGAAGAAAATCAAAAATTGTTTCTAATAGAGCAAAAGAAATGAATATTAGTGAAGTCTATCAAAATGTAGAAAACAAAAAAGAAAAGTTAGATAAATTATTACAACAAAAAAACTTAACTTATAAAGAAGTTGGTTTTATTGGAGATGATGAAAATGACTACGAAGCTATGATTAATTGTGGTTTTAAAGCATGTCCTAATGATGCAAATAATATAATTAAAAATATAGCTGATTATATATCTCCTAATAAATGTAATGAAGCTGCTGTTGGAGAAATTATAAATAATAATTTATTAGTATAAAAATCAAGGATAAGACCCCTATAGTGTCTGTAAAAAAAATCTTTCTATGATAAAATAAGAGTCCATGTAAAGTGGCTCTTCAGAGTGTTGACAAAGATCAATACTCTTTCTTTTTTTGAAAAAGTGATGTATAATGAAAATGTAAGAACGCTTTATATAATCCAAAATTAAAGCTTACCGTTCTTACTTTTTTTGTGTAATCATGTTATAGTTATAATATAGGTGGATTATATAAAGAAAGTAAGTGAGAAAATGCTAACGATAAATAAAAATATTCAAAGTGAAATCTTAATGACTACAATGGAAGACCAAGTATTAATCCAAGTGCTATTATTTAAGTTAGTATTTATACAAGCAATAGAAGGAATAAAATCAATGAGGCAAACCTGCAAGAAGATAAAAGTAGATGCAGAATACAGATGTTTTTTAGGAATACCATTCGGAGAAGAAACTCCACATTTAGTAAAAATTATGAAAGAAGATATAAAGAAACAGAAGTATTTGAAAATATATTTATAAACATAGTAAATCAAGCGAAGAAATACGGAATGTTAAATGATGAATTTTTTATGAATTCAACACATAAAAAAGCGAATGCAAATAAGAATAAATATGAAGATGTAATAGTAAAAGAAATAAAAAAGCGAAAAACAAGAATCAATCTTATACACACTTGATTTGTGCTGCCCAAAATATGAAAAAAATTACCAAATTTCAATTTTTCAAATTTGCATAAGAAAACCTCTAGAAAAATTCTAGGGGTTTGTCTACACTCCGACGGCTTTTTGACAGTCGTTTTTATGTTGTTATGCATTTGTCAAGGATGCCTTGCATAAAAAAGAAATACCTAATTTTGTAGAGTAGGTACTGTTATTGGTATGATAATACCAAGACGTTCTCTTATAATCTCACTTGGAGTAGGGTATCTCATGACTTTTTATATTTAACAGTCAGTATAGTAATAATGTACTGTTAGCTTCTTTATCTTTCCATTTTTTAATTTCGTTTTATATCCCGCACCATTTCTATATAATGGTGTATTAACATCTTCAGAACCATTCACAGTTATTTCTTTTTCATTTCCTTCTTGATCTTTTTTGTATGAATCACCAAACATTTTTTTTAGAACACTATAAAATCTTTTCTCCTCTTCTAAATTGTCTTCTTCTTTTGACGTAGTGATTTGTCTTATGAGTTCATCTTTTACAGCTTTAGTAGATACTTTTCCTTTGACATCAGGCTTAAATATTTTAGAATAATCCTCTTTTCTACATAAAAAACTTAAGCAAGGATCTAAAACGTATTCCTCTTTATTATAGTGAAAACAAATCCAAGAATGATAGTATTTTGGAGTTCTTTCGTCAAAATATAAATTTCCTCTTTCAATATAGTCATCATCATTTAAAAATACTATTGCTGATTCAGTGGTTTGCCAACACCAGCCCATAAGTTTACCAACAGGCATTAGTTCAAATAAAGAACCTTCATAATCTCCTAAAACTTCAATATATAAATTATTAAGTTTGTTCACTAAATATTTTAAAACTTTAGGATCAATTCTTTTAGAGTGTAATATTTTAAACTTTTCTTCTTCAGTTAGAGGATTTTGTGAAAGAACTTTTCCTAGTATTTCATTAATTCCAAACATTACAACATCTCCTTTAAAGCACTATTATATAGTATTTTTCTATTTTTACAATCTTTGTTTGATATTTTAAAAATGTGATGTTGTCATAATAAGATTAATTTAAGTGAACTAATTTTAATGGGAAGAATATTGAAAAACTGTCAATTTTTGTTTTTCCTTTTTATTTGACTTTCCCTTTTTTGTTGAATACAATTGAATTATAAAAAGATTTTAGCAATTGAAAGGGATGAGTTAGTATGTACGATATTATTATTGTAGGAGCAGGACCAGCTGGTCTTACAGCAGCACTTTATGCACTTCGCGCTAATAAAAAAGTTTTAGTCTTAGAAGCTAAAAGTTATGGAGGTCAAATTATCAATGCAAGTAAAATTGAAAACTATCCAGGTATTTCAATGATCTCTGGTGTTTCTTATGCAGAAGAACTTTACCAACAAGTTAAAAAATTAGGAGTCGAATATAAAACAGAGACAGTCTTAAAAGTGTTAGAAGATAAAAGCGTTGTTACTAATAAAAATACATATCAAGCAAAAGCTGTTATTTTGGCAGTTGGAAGAGAAAAAAGAAAATTAAAAGTAGAAAATGAAGAAAAGTTTGTTGGAAAAGGCGTTTCTTATTGTGCAACATGTGATGGAAATTTTTATAAGAATAAAAAAGTTGCAGTCGTAGGAGGGGGGAATACAGCATTAGAAGATGCTCTTTATCTATCAACTATTTGTTCTTCTGTTACTTTAATTCATCGAAGAGATACGTTTAAAGCAGATGCTTCAACTTTAAAAATGTTGCAAGAGAGGGAAAACGTTCACTTTATTTTGAATGCTCAAATTGCAAAGTTATCAGGAGAAGAAAAACTTGAAAGTATTGAGCTTATCACAGAGGATAAAACACCAAAAGAGTTGAAAGTAGATGGTTTATTTATAGCAGTCGGTCAAGAACCACAAAATGAGATTTTTGAAAATGTTGTTGACTTGGATGAAAATGGTTATATTTTAGCAAAAGATGATGTGCATACAAAAACACCAGGAATTTATGTTGCAGGAGATGCTAGAATCAAATTATTAAGACAGTTAACTACAGCAGTCTCAGATGGATCCATTGCCGCAACAGAAGCAATACTACAGATGAGAAGTCAAGAAAAAAAAGCCCTTAAAAAGTGACTTTATTCTCTTTCTTTAAAAGAGTGAATAATACTTCCAGTTTTAACATCAATATAATACTCATACTCATATTTTTGATAATTGAAGTCGATTTCATAAACATTTGCTCCATATTTATAATCTCGGTCAATATCAATATCATAGACATCGCTTTCTGTTGCTTCAATATCTTGAAGAGCAATATTAAGAGCATCGCTACGACTAATTAAATCTGTGCTATCTTGATTGCTTTGGTTATTTTGAACATTATTACTATTTTCCTCTTTTTGATTACTGTTTAAAGTTTGAAGATAATTCTCATGCATTCCAAGCATTAAAATAACAACCAGTAATACCACAATAATTGCAACTAAGATAGTGATTAACAAATAATTATTTCCTTTTTGTTTTCTTTCTTTTTTTTCCTTTTCCAATTTTTCCTCATCCTTTCATTTTTATTATAGACGAAAATGATAATTTATAAAAGAAAATAAGAAGTTTTATGTGTCAACTTTTCTGCTTGTAAAGTGAGTTTTTCTATGTTAGAATAAAAAACATTTAACGAATCAAAGAAGAAAATCTTATTTTAAAAAGTGTAAATAGAGGAAAGAAAATGAAAAAGAAAAACTTAATGATAATAGTCACTATCATCGTAGCACTTATAATAACATATTGTATCGTAAATATACTGAATATATATCATTTTAATTGTGTGCCTACAATGACAACTCTTATTTATATTATTTTTATCTTGAGTATAATGAGTTATCTTTTGTTCTTTTTTCTTTATTTTATTTGGAAAAAGAGGCATCTAGAAAAAATAAAAATGGAACAATATGCCTGTATTATTATGTGTTTTGTCGCTTTAATTTTAATGCTTTTCTTTCTTTTAATGGTAGATATTGACTGGCTTTCTCATGAAGCTGATTTAAGTCCTTTTTATATGAGTATTATTGTAAGAAGTTTTCAATTTCTATTACCATCTGCTATATTAATTGTATTATCTTTACTTTTAATTCAAGGAAATTCATTTAAATAAGCTCCTTCATACGAAAGAGCGAATAAGAATTTATATGATTAAAAACGGGATACATTCATAATCTCGCAATATCAATGTATTTTCCGTGATGACAATGGTTAAAAAAATCTTGAACTGAAATATGATATTTTGGTCTTTGATATTCATACAATAGAAGCTTTTGATTATCTGATTGATTATTGATCTCATATTGAATAAATTTGTCTTTAACATCTAATAATAAGTCTTTTTTCGTATCATATTCATGAATTCCTTTAAATTGTTCCCATGAATGTTCAAACCAGTAGTATTTTCCATTTTTTTCATAAGTTAAAAACGTGTGAGTAGGGCACTTTAAACCATCATCATACACGATAAAATAAGTTTTAATATTCCAATCATGTCCATTAAAATAATATCTTTCAAGTTCTACTTGATCCCAACACACTCCAATTTTATTTGCAATAACTTCACTAGGAGACTGCAAAATATAGTGTTTTGAAAACGTCTGATCTGCTTGTTGATGTTTATTACCATCTTTATCTATCCATCCATAATCTATGTTGTTCATGAAATCCATAATTTCTAACTCATTATAATAGTTCCAAATATTGAGTTGCCCTTTAGCTTTTATTGGTTCTTTTAAAGAGACAATATCTTCTAATATCCAAGCATATCTTCCTTCTTTATAATCTCCACAAATATACTCTTGGTAATGATTTTTCTTTATATCTTCTATATATTCTTTTGTCATGTAAATACAGTCAACTAACTGGCATTTGCAAATAATTTTCCCAAAATTCATTGAGTTGTTCTTCACAAATTTCATGAATTCTTTATTTTCTTTGAACTCTCGTGGTATTTTAGTTGAACTAGCATGAATATATAATTCACCTCTATAATCTGTTTTCCAACTTCTTGTTTCAATTTGTTTTTTCTTTTCTTTGATTAAAGTAGCATAGGGCTCTTTTATACTTAAAACTTTCACTTTCAAATCACTCCTAAAAGTAAGTATAATTTTTTTTCTTATATTATAAAACTTTTTTAGCTAAGCATTCTCATATTTTTCCTTTAAATTAATTTAGCAAAAATTCCTTGCATAAAGAACAATAGTTTGATATTGTTCTTTATGGATATGTTTGAAATATATCAGATGTTTTCCCTTTCAATTATCAAAAGATAAGAGAAAGGTGGTGGTTTTTATGACGAAGAGAGAATTTTCTCAATTTATTATAATTCTACTATTATTCTTCATAGTATTCACCTTACTATTTAGATAATAAAAACATCTGATTTCAACAATTGTTGATTTCAGATGCGACCCTAAGGGATAACATCTGATTCCTACAATCAAATGTATCCTTTTTTATTTTACGCAAGGTATCCTTGACGTATTCATAATAACATAAAAAAAGGTCCTTTGACAAGACGTTTTTCCAAAATAATTAATGAATGTCCAATTTTTTACTATATTAAATATAGTATAATTTCTCTAGGAACACAAAGACAGTTGGGTTTGCCTCTAACTTATTTCATAGGGAGGAGGCGATAATTTGAAAAAGAAAGACTTATTAATCTTTTCTCTTATATCATTATCGTCTTACTTATAGCTTTGTTATTTGTAAAATAACATTGATATAAAAAGATAAGCACTCAATTTACTTTCAGTAGATTAAGTGCTTTACCAATTCATTTGGTGAACACTCAACTCGGAAATGTCGATGTGTTCCCTTTTTTATTTTATGCAAGGTACCCTTGACATATTCAATATATCATAAAAACGTCTTTTTTGACAAGATGCTTTCTATTAATCTGGTGCGAGAAAAAAGGTTATTTCAAAGTTTTCTTTAAAAATTAGAAAGTAAATACTATTTTGTATCAATTTTTAATATCATTTTAACAATTAAATATATATTTAGTAAAAATTCTGTTATACCAATAATTAAAATTCCATCTTCATTATGCCAAGCATTTATGTTGTCTTTTACAACATTATCTTTAACATAATTTAAAAAAAACATTATTAAAATTTGCTGACACTTTTACCATTAATCAATAAAAAAGTAAAGTATCCAATTTCATAAAAAATTGATACTTTTTGCATTAAAATCTAAACTTAATAAGTTTAGAAAGATTTCTTTCTGGTAGACGTACAACAACTTATGAGCAAAAGAAATAGTTAGTAATAAAATATTAAATATTTGTTAAAAAGTTTAAATTCTATGCTATGATATGATATATATCAATGGGAGGTTTTTATCGTGAAAATAATAACAGAAAATGCAGTTTATGTTCAAAAAAATGATATAGCTTACTTACATCATACAGAATTACCTATTCCTGCTTCAATATTCATGAAAGTTTTTGGAAATGGCATAGTAATAATTGATGATAGTAATAGATATGAATTTGAAAAATTTGAAAATGCTAGTGAAATTGAATTTTTTAACGGGCTTGATTGGATAGTTGATTATAATTCAGTAAAAGATTTATCAGATGATGAGATTATAGAAATTGGACAAAGTATTGTTCAGTCAAAAAATCAAATTGCTCAACAACTTGATTCAATGTCAGAAGATCAGCGTAAGGAAAATTTAGGAATGCTCACTCAATATGAATTATTAAATTTTAAAATGCATTCATTAAGAGATATTTTATGGTTTAAACAAGGAGATTTGAAAATGACTTTACCAGAAGGCGTTGATTATCCAGAAGGATTTGTTCAAACAGGTGAAAAAAGAATACAAAAACTAATGAAAAGAATTTTTCCTAAAAGAAAAAATTAAAATAACTATACACACACATTGGTTGTCAATATATAATCGTGTTTTTTAAATTGTTAAAATTTAATATAAAAGTATTGCATTAGGAATATTTGTTTGCTAAATTTTACTTTTGGAATACTTAGTTAGTTTAGGTACTATTCTCCTTTGCTTTTTAAAGTGAAAGGAGGTGACATTATGAGAAAATCAGAGAAATATCTTTGTTCTATCATAATACTCCTTATTATTGTGATTTTAATCATATTAATAAAAATAGTACCAACTGTATAGGTCGGTACTAATCTAAGATTGGGAATAGTACCTAACTCGTCAAAATTAGGTATTCCTTTTTTATTTTATGCAAGGCATCCTTGACAAATACATAATAACATAAAAATGCACTTTTATCAAGTGCGTTTTCTATTTGATAGTGTAAAAAACATTTTTACACTAACTCTATCAATCTGGTGACATTGGGAAAGGTATCTACAACTTTTTCCAAAAAAGATTATAGCACCAACCATTAATATAGTTATGCTATTTATTATATAAAATTAATCAATGTTCGATTGTTTTATAATATCAAATTATAGTATAATATTTATAGGAACATTTGATGTGAGTGTCGTTCTCCAATCTGAGAAAGAAAGGAGGGATACAATGAAAAAAAGACCTTTTATTATAAAAGTTCTTCGGCTTATTGCTATCATTTTATTACTCCTTACCTTATTGGTAATAGCAATAAAAATATGACACTCAATCAGCATTGATCAAGTGTCAAGTCTAAATTTTTAGAGGCGACATTCACTTGCGACTCAAATGTTCCTCTTTTTTTTATTTTATGCAAGGCATCCTTGACAAATACATAATAACATAAAAATGCACTTTTATCAAGTGCGTTTTCTATTTTACTCGAAAAGTCCCGAGTTTCCTATCCATCTGGTGCCGAAAGACAGAATTGAACTGTCCTCTGATCCTTACCAAGGATCTGTTTTACCACTAAACTATATCGGCGAATATAGCTAAATTATAGCAATAAGATAAAAGAAATGCAATTCTTTTTGGCAGGAAATCTTTATTTATAGTATACTATTAAAAGAGGTGAGATTTTATGATCGCAGTGAAGGGAAATACAACGCCAATTAATGAAGGCAAAATTATCGAAAACATAAGGGCTTTAGGAATTGACATGATTGATGAAGCAAAAAGTGGACATCCAGGAATTGTTTTGGGTGCCGCCCCAATTCTTTATACACTTTATGCACATCACTTAAGAATTGATCCGAAAAATCCTACATATTTTAATCGAGATCGATTTGTAATGAGCGCAGGACATGGCTCTGCACTTTTGTATGCAACACTTGCAATGGCTGGCTTTGATTTAGAATTAGAAGACTTAAAAGCATTTAGAAAACTAGGAAGTAAAACACCAGGACATCCAGAATTTTTAGTAACTCCAGGTGTTGAAATGTCAACAGGACCACTTGGACAAGGAGTTGCTACTTCTGTTGGTATGGCTATTGCATCAAAGTATCAACAAGCCGTTTTCAATAAAGAAAAGAAAAATTTTATAGACTATAGAGTTTACTGTCTTGTAGGAGACGGGGACTTAATGGAAGGTGTTAGCTATGAAGCATTAAGCCTTGCCGGAACACTTAAACTCGATAATTTAATTCTTCTTTATGACTCTAATCAAATTTCTTTAGATGGAAAGACAGAGATGACTTTCAAAGAAAATATCAAAGAAAGATTTGAAGCGATGGGCTTTGAAGTTTTTGAAGTTTTAAATGGGGAAGATATTACTGCAATTGATAAAGCAATAGAAAGTGCGAAAGTAAGCAGTAAACCATCATTGATAGAAATTCACACTACAATTGGAAAATTCTCTAAATTAGAAAATACCAATAAAGTACATGGAACACCATTAGATCGTGAAGATATTACTTCTTTAAAAGAAAAACTTCATGTAAGAGATATTCCATTTACTGTTTCTCAAGAAGCACTAGAAGACTTTCAGTATCAAATTACGAATCGTTGTGGAATGCTTGTGGAAGATTGGAATAAAAAGCGCAGTAAGTTAAGCAAGGAATTAGAACAAGAACTTTTATTTTTAGAAGGAAGCGATAAGTCTTTAAAAATGACTCAGATTGATTATTTGCCTCCCGCAAATGGAAAGGAGTCTTTGAGAGAGACATCTTCTAAAATATTAACATCGCTTGGACAAAAATATACTTTCATATTAAATGGTAGTGCAGATTTATTTTCATCTTGTAAAAATTACATCGACAAAGAAGGGGACTTTTCGGCAAAAAATCCTTTAGGAAAAAATATTTGGTTTGGAGTAAGAGAGCATGCTCAAGCAGCCATTGCCAATGGTCTTGCGTTATGTGGTATGCGCCCCGTTGTTTCTACTTATTTAGCTTTTAGTGACTATCTTCGTCCAGCACTTCGTATGACAGCTCTTATGAATTTACCAGTTGTTTACTTATTTACGCATGACTCTATTAGTGTAGGGCAAGATGGACCAACACACCAAGCTGTTGAACAATTAGTTTCTTTAAGAGCAATGCCAAACTTAGATGTTTATCGCCCTGCAGATGCTAATGAAATTATAGGAAGTTATACAGCAATTTTTGAGTCGAATCATCCGGCCTGCTTAATTTTAGGAAGAAATAGTGTTCCAGTGTTGGAGGGAACAAGTGCTTCTAAAACACAAAGTGGTGCTTATATTGTTAAACAAGAAGAAAGAAAACTAGACGGTATTGTCATCTCAACAGGGGAAGAGTTATTAACCGCTCAAGCTGTTGTTGCCAATTTATTCCAAAAAGGATATGATTTGCGCCTTATTAGTATTCCATGCCTTGAAAAATATGAATTGTTACCTAAAGAAGAAAAAGAAAAGTTATTCCCTGTAGGAGTAAAAAAGTTTGTGATAGAAAAATCCTCTTCTTATTCTTGGTATCAGTTTGTATATGATCAAAAATATTTATTTACACAAGACTGCTTTGGAGCGAGTGGAAGCTTAACCGAACTCGATGAAGCATATGGATTTAAAGTATCACAACTTGAAGAAAAAATAGAAAAACTGCTCCATTAATTCGACAAAAAATACGATAAAACTCTTGTATATTAAAATGGGTGATAAAAATGCGAGAGTTTTATTTGTTTCGTGTAAAAGAAGAATTTAAAGCACTATATAAGACAAATCAAGTGATTTTATATCATATTTTTAAACAAATTTATTTTTTACCAAAAGAAGATATCGAGTATGGTTATAGTTTATTTAAACAACTTACAATGAAAATTGATAAAGAAAAGCTAGATCAAGAACTTTTTTTAAGACTACATGGATCTATTCCTTACAGTAAAAATGAAAATACACATTTGATAAACAATCTGTATCGAGATGAAGTCAGTCAAATGATTATAAAGCACTCCTATATTCAAATTCAAAGTAATAAAGATTTCACAGAATTTTTTGAACAGTTGAATTTATTTGATCATAATTATTTTGTTTGTGATTTTAAAAACCAGGATTATTTCTTTCTAGAAGATATAAAAGTACTTGTTTAAATACTTTCTTTTTAGTAAAATGAGAAAAAGGAGGGCGTTATGTTACAAGATATTTTATTAGTTATTTTTGGTTTAGTCATTGGAGGAATTATTGGATTTTTAATTGCAAGAAATGTGATGAAAAAATATTTAAAAAAGAATCCTCCTATTAACGAAGAAATGATTAAAGCCTTAATGATGCAAATGGGAAGAAAACCAAGTCAAAAGCAAATCAATCAAATGATGAAATCAATGGAAAAATATATGTAGCCATTCAATAGTTTAAAAGAACGAAAAAAGTTCTTTTTTTCTTGCATGTTAAGACAAAAAGTAGTATAATATGCGGAAAAAGAAAAGAAAGGGTTTGTTTATGAATTATGAAAGAAAAGTAGAGGAAATTTGTTCCTTAATCGAAAAGATGAAAGATAAAAAGCAACGGGTAGTAAGTGGAATATCTTTATCAGATGATGAAAATGATCAGGAAATACTTGCAGAAATGCTTCTTGAAAGAACGAAAAGTGCTCGTAATTTTACTTTAGAAGGACCTTTTGATCCTGTTTATTGCACATTAACAGATTATGAAAAATTCTTAATCACAACAGCAAGACCAACATGGGAGAAAAACGAATGGGCAGCATCCGTTCTAAAACCTAAAGTAGAAGATGCTTATTATCAGTTCTTAGGTGTTTTATTAAGAACAGATATTAAAATTTGCGATAGACGTATTCAAATGATGGATTCTTTTTATCAAGAAAACGGATTTCAAAAACCAGAAGAAATTCAAATGTATTACGACTTTCTTCTTCGCAGGGATTTACTTGGAGTTACTTTAGAAGAAGTCAAAGAGCGTGATAGCCAAGTATTAAGTAGAAAGTATGACTGGAGAAGAGATTTAGTAAACGTTAATAATGAAACACAGATGAATCAAGCTTTAGAAAATTTTCATCATGATAAATTTCAAAACGTCAAAAAGATTAGTTAAAAATATAAATGAAGACCATTCAATAGTGCCTTCATTTTTTCATCCAATGCTTTCCATTCATTTAAAAAGATGATATACTTCTACTATAAAGTAAAGAGAGGCAGTCTTATGCGGTTTACAAGCAAAAAAATCAACAATTTGTTTTTTATTTTGTTATTAATATTATTTTGGAGTGTTTGCATTAGTTCTATCTTAAAAAATCAGCAAACTTTCAATCAAATTAATAATAGAGCATCTTATCAAATAAAAAAGCCATCTCTTCAACAAATTTTAAATGGCACTTATCAAGACAACTTAGAACAAGCTATCAGCGATCAAATGCCAAAATATAATTATTTTCAATTATTCTATCCAGTCTCTTCTAATTATATTAATTATAAAACTTTAAAACTTTTGAATATAGATAATAAAAATACTTATATTGATTTAGGAAAAATAAATCTTTTTAATTCTTATTTAGTCTATGATCCTCATCAAGAAGATGCATTAATAGATATGAAAGACGACTTAGACAAAATTAATTTCATTCAACAAAATACAAATGCAAATATTTACTTATATTATATAAATAATGATTCTAATATTAACTTTGAAACAAATGAAGTACTTCCCATTGATTCGTATTTAAAGGATAACTTATCACTCAACAAGACTCGGATAAAAACTTTAGCGATTACTCGCTTTTCTGATTATAAACAATACTTTTATAAGCTAGATCATCACTGGAATAATAAAGGAGTTCAAAAAGCCTATTTAGAAATCACAAAAATGATGAATATTTCTGATACTTTAAAACGAAAAGATGAAATATGTTTCCAAAATAAAAAGTTTTTAGGTTCTAAATCCAAAAGTATAGCTCTTCATCACTTTTTAACTGAAAAAATTTGTGTTGATCAATATGATTATCCAAACTTTACCATTCAAATCAATCATGAAGAAGTTCCTGAATATGGTACTGCTATCGAACAGTTAAAAAATATGGAAGAGCTATCTTATGCGATTATTTATGGTGGGGATTATGAGGAAATCACTTTTACAAATAATGACACAGCAAACTCTAAAAATTTATTAATATATAGTAATTCATACTCAAATTCTATTAATAAACTCTTAGCAAGTTATTATAAAAATACTTATGTTATTGATGGAAGATATTCGACGACTTTTGATATGGTAGACTATATCCAAGAAAAACAAATTGATGATGTGTTAATCCTTGCTAATGATATGTTATTCAAAGATACAATAAGATGGGGGGATTTTTGATGTTGTTTAATTCCTTAACTTTTCTCTTTCTGTTTTTCCCTTTATGCTTACTGGTTTATTTCCTTTTTAAAAATATCCAAATCAAAAATATAGTCCTCCTTTTCTTTAGCTTAGTTTTTTATGCTTGGGCAGAGCCAGTCTATATTCTCATTATGTTATTGACAATACTGATAACTTATCTATTTGGTTTCATTATCCATTCTGCTAAGAATAAAAAGTTTTACTTCATAATATCTATTATAATACTTGTTTTTAATCTTTTCTTTTTTAAGTATGTAAATTTTTTCATTGATAATGTTAATTATTTGTTCAATATTCATCTAAACAATATAAAATTGGTGTTGCCAATTGGTATTTCTTTTTACACCTTTCAAGCACTATCCTATTTAATTGATTTATACAAAGGAAAAATAAAGATTCAAAAAAACTTTTTATCCCTTGCTTTATATATTAGTCTATTTCCTCAATTAATAGCAGGACCAATTGTTCGATATGAGAGCATCGAAAAGGAAATGATTCAAAGAAGTCATAGTTTAGATGACTTTGTAGTTGGCATGAAAAGATTCATCCTTGGTTTAAGTAAAAAAGTAATACTAGCAAATAGTATGGGTTTGATAGCAGATACAATCTTCCAAGAATATAATCACTATGGGACACTTCTTATTTGGCTTGCAGCTATTTCTTATACATTACAAATATACTATGACTTTAGTGGCTATTCTGATATGGCAATAGGGTTAGGAAGAATTTTTGGATTTCACTTTTTAGAAAACTTCAATTATCCATATATTTCAAAAACAATTACGGATTTTTGGAGAAGATGGCATATATCCTTATCTAGTTGGTTTAAAGATTATGTCTATATTCCTTTAGGAGGATCAAGAGTTTCTCCCATAAAGCACGTAAGAAATATTTTAATTGTCTGGTTTTTAACAGGACTATGGCATGGCGCTAGTTGGAACTATATTATCTGGGGACTTTATTTTGCAGTCTTTCTTTTGCTTGAAAAATATCCTTTGAAAAATATTCTAAAGAAAGTTCCCAACTTTTTGTTACACATCACAACTTTATTTTTAATCATCATAAGTTGGGTGATATTTAAAACAGAAAATTTAAATAGACTGTTAGCAATTTTAGCAAAAATGTTCATCTATCAAAAAAGCAATATTTTATCTTTGATAACAACTCATGCAAATTTGATATTTCATTTTTATTTACTTCTACCAGCTTTGCTCTTCTGCGTTCCTGTAAAAAGAAAAAAGAAGAGAAAGCTTTTAAATGAGACACTTGCCAATATTCTCTACGTTGTCTTATTAATAGTCAATATAATCTTTATAATTGGCAGTACTTATAACCCATTTATTTATTTTCGTTTTTAATCTCAATAAATGATGGTATAATAAATATTATAATAAGTGAAAGGATGTATACAGATGAAAAAAGAAAAAGAAAACACACAAGCAAAACGTAAAAAATTGAAGTTAAAAAAAAGAGTTATTATGAATATAATTGGTTTGATTGGTGGAATATTTTCACTCATATTATTTTTGAGTATATTAAAGCTTAATTTACTTCCCGATAAATATCTTTTGCTCCTTGGATTCATTCTTCTTATCATCGTCATTGTTATATTTGTTTTAGTAAATATAAAAACAAAACTGACCCATTTTTTTGGGATTTTTCTCACAGTCTTAGATGTTTTAATGTGTAGTGTTGGAATCTATTATATTTCAAGGACAACTGCTTTTTTAGATCAGTCATTTTCTAAAAAAGTCACCACGACAACGACTTATTATATTGTTACAAAATCAGGAAATTCTTATCAAGAAGATGATATTGAAGGGGACGTTTACTACTATAATAATTTTGATTTAAAAGATGTAAAAAAAAGTCTTGCCGATTTTGATATTCACTACGTTGAATGTGAGAGTATGATTCAGTTATTTAATGATATTAAAGATGGCGTTAAAAACTTTATGTTAATTGATAAAGCAAATTATAGTTTAGCTTTTGAATTAGATACGAACTTCTCTAGTGAAGACTATCAAATCGTTTATAAATTTGATGCGAAGAAAACAGTTAATAATACCAATAAAACTACCAAAACAAAATTTACTTTATTGATAGTTGGAAATGATTTTGCAGGATACAATGACTTGAACTTACTCGTCACAGTCAATCTAAAGAAAAATAAAGTTTTAGTGACTACGATACCTCGAGGATACTATATTCCAGTAGATGGTAAAGGTGGTAGAAAAGATACTTTAAGTTTTATGGGACCATATGGTATATATACCAGTGTTCATTCTATTGCTGATTATTTTAAAATTAATATTGATTACTTTTTAAAAATAAATACACATAGTTTAGTTGGATTGGTAGATGAAATAGGCGGTATTACTTATTGTTCAGACAAGTCATATTACACAACACATTCTTTAGTTCTTGATACATATAATGATAATAAAGGAAAGTTCTATGTTAAAAAAGGATGCCAAGAATTAAATGGAATTCAAACACTAACTGTTGCAAGAGAAAGAAGAGCTTTTTATGATGGAGATAGGACTCGACAAAAAAATTGTGTTAAAATTATGCAAGCTATTTTAGAAAAAATGAAAAGTACAAATACTTTAACGAACTATAGTAATATATTAGCATCGTTATCAGACTTATATGAAACAGATATTCCTAAGGAGGAAATAAGTCTAATCGCAAAAAAGATAATTAATTCCAATGCGAATCTCGAATTTGTTATGCAATCAGTAGATGGAACTGAGACAAAAGATTATGTTCATTTAACAGATTTATTAGACTATGTTATCATTCCAAATGATGAAACGGTTCTTCTTGCACAAGAGCAAATTCAATTATTACTAAAATAACTAAAAGTCAGGGAAAACTGGCTTTTTTTTCTATTCCTTAAAAAAGTAACAACGAAAAAGACTTGAAAGAATAAAAAAATTACGCTAGAATAAAAATAGATTTTGATTTTGCCCCGTAGCCAAGTGGTAAGGCAGAGCGCTCTGACCGCTCCACGCGTTAGTTCGAATCTAACCGGGGCAGCCAAATTGGAGTAAAACATCTTAGTAGATGTTTTTTATATATTATAAGGAGGAGATTTGTTTGACAAATCATGATTTAGCAGAATTAATATTTCCAAATATTACCAAAACCATTGCGGATTATGAAGAAATGTATCCTAAAAGAGATTTAGCGGAAGGTGCTAAAGTAACACGTTATGCTCCAAGTCCAACTGGCTTTATGCATATTGGTAATTTTTTAAGTGCAGTCATTGACTATGTTCTTGCAAAAAATTCAGAAGGTGTATTTTTTCTAAGAAATGAAGACACGGATAAAGCAAGAGAAGTTGAGAATGCAGTAGAATCTATTATGAAAATATTAAGTGACTATGATATTTATCCAGATGAATATGAATATAGTAATACAATAAAAGGTGAGTATGGTCCATATATTCAAAGCGAGCGAAAAGAAATTTATCACACATTTATCAAACACTTAATTGAAATAGGAAGAGCTTATCCTTGTTTTTGTAGTAAAGAAACATTGGAAGACATTCGAAAAAATCAAGAGTTGGATAAAGAAAGAACAGGATATTATGGAGATTATGCATTCTGTAGACAATTAACAATTGAAGAACAAATCCAAAAAATCAAAGCAGGAATACCTTATGTTATTCGCTTTAAATCCAGTGGAGATTTTAACAAAAAGTTTGTTTTTGATGATTTAGTAAAAGGTAAAATAGAGCTTCCTGAAAATGATCAAGATATTCCTATTATGAAATCTGATAACTTACTTCCAACGTATCACTTTGCTCATTTAGTAGATGATTATTTAATGAGAACAACGCATGTAGTTCGTGGAGAAGAATGGCTAAGTTCTGTTCCTATTCATATTGATTTATTTAAAGCTTTCGGATTTAAACCTCCTAAATATATTCATATTCCTCTTATCTTAAAAAAAGATGAAGAAACAGGAAATGCAAGAAAAATTAGTAAAAGAAAAGATAAAGAAGCTTCGATGAAATATTATGAAGAAAAAGGTTATCCTCCTCTTGCAGTTATTGAAGCGATTATGACAATCGCAAACTCTAATTATGAAGAGTGGCATCAAAACCATCTGGACTTAAAATTTACAGATTTTCCATTCTCACCTAAGAAAATGAGTTCAAGCGGTGCTTACTTCGATTTAGAGAAATTAGATAATATTTCTAAAAACTATATTAGTACACTCAAAAAAGAAGAAGTCTATGATTCTGTTCTTTCATGGGCTAAAAAATATGATCCTTCTTTTCATGAGCTTCTTTTAAAAGAGCCATTACGATCAGTTTATATATTTAACATTGAAAGAGAGCAGAAAAAGCCTCGTAAAGATTTTGTCAACTGGAGCTCTGTAAAAGAACAAATCGCTTATCTTTATGATGAATATTTCTTTTTAGATTGGGAAAAAACATATCAGGAGTTAACAGAAAAAGAAGATGTTCAACTACTAAAAGAATATGCCAAAATTTATCAAGAATTTGAAACTGAAGATGAATGGTTTACTCAAATAAAACATTTTGCTGAAGAGAATAATTATGCACCTAGTCCAAAAATGTATAAAGAAGATCCAACACTTTATAAAGGACATGTCGGAATGATTTGTGAAAGCTTAAGACATGTTGTAACAGGAAGAAAAGAATCTCCAAACTTGTTTCAAATTTTAAAAATTATTGGTCAAAAAGGTCTTCTCCAAAGAATAGAATTTTATGAAAAAGGACTTAAATAATCAATAAATGCTTAAAAGTGAATGGAGTAGGGAAAATGAGCAAAAAATGTATTCTGATCTATAATCCAGAAAGTGGTGCCAAAGATAAAACCCAGTTTTTAAAAATATTTCGAGAAGTATTTGAAAAAGAAGATTACGAAGTTTCTATTAAAAGTACTCAAAAAAAAGGCGATGCTACTAAAATTATTGAACAACTCGATGATGTTGATTTAGTTGTTGTAGCAGGAGGAGATGGAACTTTAAATGAGGCTGTAACTGGAAATACTCGAAGAAAAAAGCCTCTTCTTCTTTCTTATCTACCATTTGGAACAACGAATGATGTTGGTGCAATGTATGGATTTTCTAAAAATACTTATGACAATATCGAGAGAATTCTTCATGGAACAATACAAGAAATTGATGTCTGCATGATTAATGATAGACCGTTTATTTATGTTGCTTGCTTAGGAAACTATGTCAATGTCAGTTATGAGACACCACGACGACTTAAGAAAAAGTATGGAAAACTTGCTTATGTTTTATATGGAATCAAACAATTGCGTGAAAAAATACATCAGTACAAAATAACTTATCAAGTGGATGGAGAGAAAAATGAAGGAACTTATTCTTTTATTTTTATTACCAATACATCTCATTTAGCAGGACTAGGACTTGATAATATTTATAAAGATGTTAAGTTAAATGATCACATGTTTGAAGTAGCCCTTTGCAATGTAAAAAATAAAAAAGACATTCTGCACATGTTTTATTCACTCAAAAAGATGGATGTAAAATCAATACCAGGTATTACTTATTATCAGACAAATAAAATTGATATTGAGTTTGAAAATGTTCCAATTTCATCTTGGTGTATTGATGGAGAAGAGTTCAAACACCATGAAAAAAAATTTCACTTAGAAGTAAAAAAAGGATTTAAAATGTTGCTTCCAAGTGATAACGTTACAAAATTATTTAGAAAATAGATGAAAATTATATTATATTTTAAAAGATGTAAGAGGTGGTTGTATGAGAGAATTTTTTGGGCTTATTCCTGGAATATTTCATTTTCATTTATTTGGATTTTGGCATATTTTAATGACTCTTGTAATGCTTTTATCCATTGTTTTAATCTATAAAAATCGAATGAAAATTCGCAAATGGAAATATCATGATAAACCTGTTCGCTATTTTATTGCTATTTTTATGTTTTTAAATATGGTTGTTTATTATGTTCCAATGGTCATTTTTGGAACTTGGGATTATCATGTACATCTTCCTTTACACTTATGCTTTATTAGTGGTGGGCTTTTTATGATAACGATGTTATCGAACAATCAAAAGCTTTTTAAACTTGTCTATTATTTATCTTTTTTAGGACCACTTCCAGCGATTCTTTTTCCAGACTTAACTTGTGGACCGGATCGATTTATTTTTTGGCAATTTTTTATTAGTCATCACTTCTTTTTAACAGCGTCTTTATATACTTTATTTGTTCTTGACTATAAAATAGAAAAAGATGATGTTAAATTTGCATTTTTAGGTGCACTAACTATTTTTATGATTATGTTTGTTTTTAATCATATTTTTGGAACGAATTATATTATGATGAATAAATTGCCTGATCATATGTTAAAACTCTTTCCATTTTTAACAGCATTCGATCATCCAATCGTTTGGCTACTAGCAACAGGATGCCTTGTCTTTTATCTAGCAAATTCACTTGCTAAGTGGTGGAATAAAAAGAATATTGAAACATAGAATGAAATAGGACTCTCAAATATAAATTTAAGAGTTTTTTTATTGAATAAATAAAGCAGTAAACAAGAAAAAATAAGGACTTATGAATCACAGTTTAAATATATTATCTATCTTATCAAATTTAATGGATGAATTCTATGTAGATTATGTTTTTAAATATGTTATAATAGTTGAGGGGAAAATTTTTAAAATTTGATAATATGGAGGAGGAATTTTTTTAAATGTTGTCTAGAAAAATTCAAAAAACTGTATATTTTCGACGAAATTCTTGCAAAATCGACAAATCTATGATATCCTTTAGGCACATGTGCTGTAGAGGGGGTAGTTATGATGAATGGCGTTAGTATGGAGTTACAGGATGTGCAAGAAATAAAAGAGGAAGAAAGCATAGAAGAACCCGTAAAAAGTGACTTTTTATATCGCTTTATAAAAAGAACTTTTGATATTTTATTATCACTAATTGTACTTATTATTTGTCTTCCATTTTTTTTACTAATTGCTATTTTAATTAAGGTTGATTCAAAAGGAAGAGTTTTTTATAAACATAAGCGTATTGGAAAAAATGGCAAAACAATTTATATTTACAAATTCAGGACAATGTATAAGGACGCAGATGTTAGGTTAAAAGAATTGTTAAAAAATCCTAAAATTCGTAAAGAATGGGAACAAAATTATAAACTTGATCATGATCCTAGAATTACTAGAGTTGGCAATGTTTTAAGAAAAACGTCTCTTGATGAATTGCCACAACTTTTAAATATCTTAAATGGAAGTATGAGTATTGTAGGACCACGTCCAGTTATTGATGGTGAGATTGAAAAGTATGGGAATAATAAAGATAAATTTTTAAGTGTAACACCAGGTCTTACTGGTTGGTGGGCTTGTAATGGAAGAAGCTGTACAACTTATGAAGATAGAATGGCTTTAGAATTATACTATGTTGATCATCGAAGTATTTTACTCGATATCAAATGTATTTTTAAAACTGTTAGTGCTGTTATTAAAAAAAGAGGAGCAAAATAAGAAGTATTATAGAAGAACAAGAACTATTATGCTAGATTTTATCCATACATATAGTTCTTTTTGAAAGAGAGAGAAGTATGAGTAGAATAAAAATATCTGTTATTATGCCAAAAGCAAAAATAAAAATGAATGATTTAGAGAAATTATCTCGAGATAAAGCACATTTTATAAGTTTTGTTCAAAAAGAATTTTCAATTCAACATTTTTCACAGACAATGGATTATATTTACGAAACAATTTAATAGTAAAAATTTAGAAAGGAATGAAATTTATAATGAAAATTGCAGTAGCTGGAACGGGATATGTTGGCTTATCGATTGCTATTTTGTTATCACAGCACAATGAAGTAATGGCGTATGATATTCTTCCTCAAAAAGTGGAAATGTTAAATAATAAGATTTCGCCTATTAAAGATAAGGAAATTGAAGAATATCTAAAAACGAAGCAATTAAATTTACATGCAACAGTTGATTACCAAGGAGCATTTAAAGATGCAGATTATGTGATTATTAGTACTCCAACTAATTATGATGACAAAACAAATTATTTTGATACATCGAGTGTTGAAGATATTATTCAAAAAGTAATTTCTATTAATCCTCATGCAATAATGGTGGTCAAATCAACAATACCGGTTGGGTTTATTGAAGAAATGAAAAAAAAGTATCAAATAGATAATATTTTCTTTTCTCCAGAATTTCTTAGAGAAGGAAAAGCACTCTATGATAACTTATATCCTTCAAGAATTATTGTCGGAGAAAAAAGTGAACGAGCTTCTTTATTTGCAAATCTTTTAAAAGAGGGAGCATTAAAAGAGGATATTCCCATTAAATTTATGAATTCAAAGGAAGCAGAGGCAGTTAAATTATTTGCAAATACTTATTTAGCTCTTCGAGTTTCTTATTTTAATGAATTAGATACTTATGCAGAATTAAAAGGACTTGATACAGCAGATATCATAGATGGCGTTTGTCTTGATCCAAGAATTGGAAAATATTATAATAATCCATCTTTCGGATATGGTGGTTACTGTCTTCCAAAAGATACAAAGCAATTACTTGCTAATTATCGAAATATTCCAGAAAATTTAATTGAAGCAATTGTGAATTCTAATGAAACAAGAAAAAAGCACATAGCCAGTATGATTTTAAAAAGAATGCCAAAGACGGTTGGAATTTATCGCTTAACAATGAAAACGAATTCTGATAACTTTCGATCAAGCGCTATTCAAGATATTATTAAATTATTAAAAGACGCGAAAATTAATGTAATTATCTATGAACCTACCTTAAGTACCGATTTTTTTGATGATTGTCCAATAATATCTAATCTAGATAAATTTAAGGAAGAAAGCGATATTATAGTTGCTAATCGTATTGATGATTATTTAGAAGATGTACAATATAAAATTTATACACGTGATATTTATATAAGGGATTAATAAAGAAAGATTATATATATGTATGTCATTAGCCATCGTATTTTATTTTTATTTACGAAATATAGTTTAGTTATAGAGGGAGATTCTGATGGAAATCCAATTGAAGTTGTCTTACATGACAAAATGATATTGTCTCTTGGATGTTTATATGCTGTTATAGTTTTCTTTATATTATATTTGACATATATATATTGTAACTAAAAAAATAAATGAATAGATTAAAAGGTGATAAGTTTGAATATAAAACAAATATTTTTAATAATAATATTAATAGTTTGGATGATTGTTATTTTTCTTTTTTCAAACCAAACAGCTCAAGCAAGTCAAACAGTAAGTGATAATTTTACTACAAAGTTAATTGAAATATTTTTAAATAAAAATATTTCTTCTTCAAATAAAAAAGAAATTGTGAAAAAGATAGGCATTTTTGTTCGAAAATGTGCACATTTTTCTGAATATTTTATTCTTGGAATAATTGTATTTTTGAATTTGAATGCATATCATTGTAATAGAAAGTTGATTTATAGTATTCTATTTTGTTTTATATATGCCTGTACAGATGAAATTCATCAACTTTTTCTTGCCGGAAGGACGGCAAAAATATTAGATGTATTCATCGATACATTTGGAAGTGTTGCTGGATGCTTTGTAATTTTTTTATTAAAAAAATGAATTATTTGTTGCTTTTTGACGAATAATGTAGTACAATATGCGACATAGAAAAGGGGAATTAATATGGAAGAATTTAATATCTCAGAATTTTTACGATATTACTTAAGTTCTATTTTAATAGTAATTCTAACAACGATAATTGGACTAGTTATTGGTTTTCTTTATACAAATTATATACAAGTACCACTTTATCAATCTCAAACAAGTATTGTTTTGACGAAGTCAGATGGTGCAACTACCGTTACTCAAAATGATATTACAATTAATAAAAACTTAGTCTCTACTTATCGTGAAATTATTAAAAGTAGAAAAATTTTATCAGAAGTTATTGATGATTTAAAGCTTGATATAAAATCAGAATTATTAAGCCAGAGAGTTTCTGTTGCAAGTGTAAATGATACTGAATTAATTGTTATTTCAGTATTAGATGAAGATGCCAATACTGCAAGAGATATTGCTAATCAAATTGCCATTGTATTTAAAGAACAAATTACAAGTATTTATAATATTGAAAATGTAAGTATCGTAGATGAAGCAATTCCGACTGAAAAACCAGCTAATGTTAATGTTAAAAAACAATATCTTTTAAGTTGTGGTGCTGGCTTCTTTTTAGGAACATTAATTATCTTTATTCTTTTCTATTTTGATGATACAATAAAAATGAGTAATGAGCTAGAACAAAAACTTGGTCTTAGCGTTTTAGCTACCGTTCCAAAATATAAAAAATCAAAGAAGTAGGGTGATATTTATGCAAAATGAATTAATTTTAAATTATGATCCGAAATCAACGATTAGTGAAACAATTCGTACATTAAGAACGAATTTACAATTTTCATCAGTTGATAAGAAAATAAGAACAATTCTTATAACAAGTAGTATGCCAGGCGAAGGGAAAAGCTTTATTGCATCAAATTTAGCAGTTGCTTTTGCTCAAAGTGGAAACAAAGTCTTGTTAGTTGATTGCGATATTCGAAAAGGAAGACAACATTATATTTTTGGCTCTCATAATCAAAAAGGTTTATCTAACCTTTTACTTGAAAAGGTTGCAGAAAACTATAAAAACTATATTAAAAAAACAAAAATTGAAAATCTATCTGTCATGTTTCGAGGAGTTACTCCTCCAAATCCATCAGAATTGCTTGGTTCTGAAAAGAATAAAACACTTATTTCTATTTTAAAGGAACAATATGACGTTGTGATTTTTGATTCTGCTCCAATTAGTGACAGTTTGACAGATTCTCTTATTATGAGTACCTTGGTCGATGGAGTTGTCATTGTAGCAGCTCAAAAAAAGACACCAATTAGTGCAGTTAATGCCACGAAAAAAAGTCTTCAAAATGTTAAAGCAAATATTTTAGGAATTGTATTAAATCAAGCCGATACACAATCACGTAATTACTATGGACATTATTATGAATAGTATTATTGACATTCATAATCATTTATTACCGGGGGTAGACGATGGAAGTAGATATTATGAAGAAAGCGTCGAAATACTAAGAGCATTAAGCCGCAAAGGCATTCATGATGTTGTCTTAACATCTCATTATATAGAAAATACAAAATATTGTGTATCAAAAAAAGAAAGACTTGAAATATTAGAAAGGCTAAGAGAAAAAGTGCCTCCTACAAAGATGAGACTTTACTTAGGAAATGAGGTATTCACTTGTGCAAACATTATTAAATTACTAAAAAACGGTGAAATTACAACGATTAATGATAGTAAATATTTACTCATTGAATTGCCACTGAATGGATATATTAGACAATTACCATCTATTTTATGTGATTTAACAGAAGAAGGAATCATTCCTATTATTGCGCATCCTGAACGTTATCAATTTCTCCAAAGAGACCCTAAAAAAGTTTATGATTTACTTGAATTTAATTGCCTATTACAATGTAATATAGATAGTATTGTGGGAAAATATGGAAAATCTGCTAAAAAGCTTATGAAGTGGTTTTTAAAGAAAGACTTAGTTACTTTTGTAGGAACGGATACACATTCTATTTCTGATACTTTATTATTAGATAAAGCTTATCGAAAATTAAAAAAAATGGTTAAGGAAGAAAAATATCAAGAAATAACTTATTTTAATCCTTTGAAAGTTATTCAAAATAAGGATATGACTGAAGAAGAAGAGTATTTAGTAACAATTTAATCTTCTTTTTTTTCTTTATTAACTATAATATTTAAAAAAAGGAAGAATTCAGGGAATATAAAGTATTTAAAGCATTTGAATCAATTAATCATTTGACAATTACACTGAAAAATGATATAATTTCAGTGTAATTGTCAAAGAAAGAAAAGTGATTAATATGAAAAAAGAGGAAAAAATCAATTATGAAATTGATAGTAATGTTCTTAAAAATTATGTAGAAGCTATTAATTCAATAAAGGAACCTATGAGTCAAATTAAGGAACAGCTTAATCAACTATCAAAACCAATGCAAGAACTAAGTGAATCTTTTAATGAATCTACGAAACCGATTGTCGATGCTAGCAAAACTGTTTCTAAGTCTCTTGAACCAATTAGAAAAATAGGGGGACAATTTAATGAATCGCTTAAACCTATGCAAGAGCAACTAAAAAACATTAATACTATGTCTAATGCAATAAAAGAACTATCAAAAAAATATCCAAATGAACAATCAAAAATATTTACTGATACTATAAAACAAATGATGAATATCAATAATGGAATGCTTTCCACAAGAATGATAGAACCACTAAATATAAGTAGACAATATCTATCAATTATGGAAAACAATAACGATATTGAAAAAATTTCAAGAGGTATTTATCTTTCACCAAGTGCTTTTGAGGATAGTTATTTTTCATTTCAACAAAAATATAAAAAAGCAATTTTTTCACATATGAATGCTCTATATTTTTATGGTATGACAGAAGAATTTCCATATAACTATACAGTAACTGTTCCACAAAGCTATCATGTTGATACTGTAAATGAAAAATGTAATGTTTTTTATGTGTCAGATGATATATATGAAATAGGTGTTGCTGAAATTGAAACGCCAAGTGGAAATAAAGTTAGAGCTTATGACAAAGAAAGATGTATTTGTGACATCATAAGATCAAAAGGTAGAATGGATCTAGAACAAGTAAAAAAATCTGTTAAACAATATATTCAAAGCAAAGATAAAAATGTAGCAAAGCTATCTGATTATGCAAAAAAAATGGGAATAAGTGAAAAAGTCATGGAAATGGTAGGTGTATATTATGAGTAATTCTGCCCAAGTAGTAAAAGATAAACTTAAAAATATTTCTCGAGAAAAAAATGTGGATTTTAACTCTACAATGAGATTTTATATGTATGATAGATTTGTTGAACGTTTATCAAAAAGCAAATATAAAGATAATTTTATATTAAAAGGTGGTTTCTATTTGAGTAAATTATTTGGATTGGATAATAGAAGTACTATGGATATTGATACTGCAATAAGGAAAACAAAATTTACTGAAGAAAATATTGTTAAAATGATAACAGAAATTATCAATATAGATATAGATGATAATGTAAAATTTACAATTGAAAAAACGGAACCAATTCGTGATGAAGATGATTATGGTGGATTAAGAATTACGATAAATTTTACGTTAGAAAATATGAGAGATAGTTTTCATATTGATATAGCTACAGGAGATCCAATATATCTTGGTCCGGATGATTATAAATATGAATCACTAATAGGAAATGAAGTATATAAGGTA
>CANQHD010000008.1 GCA_947623625.1 uncultured Bacilli bacterium | reverse complement strand
AAGAAAATGAAAAAAAATCTTTTTTATTGTAAAGAAAGAGAAAAAATCTTTTTCATTTTTTTTAATATTTGCTATAATGAATAAGGAAGTGTTAGAATATGAGTCAAAATAAAAAGAAACTAAAAGAAAAAAATCAAGACACAAGTAGAGTTTATAAAAATAAAAAACTCTATTCAAATAGTGCGCAACCTGAACTTGAAAATACGAAGCAACAAAAGTTTAACTTCGAACAAGAAGAGGTTGAAGATGAATTAGATACCAGTTTTTTAGATAAGAAAAAACGCTATAAAAAAGCATCTCCTACCGTAGTAGAAGAGAAAGAAAAGTATCCAATTGAATTGTTATTGTGTTCTTTTTCTCTTTTATTCTTGTTGAGTAGTTTTGTTTTGTATCATTATGCTACTTTTGATCATAATAAAGTAAAGATTGTGACGAAAACAAAGGAAGTTGTCAAAGGAGTATTGGAAGAGAATGTTGTTTTCTTAGGAGACTCTATCACAGACTTTTATGATCTAAAGAAATATTATCCCGATCACTTTGTTGTAAATAGTGGAGTTTCTGGAAATATAACAGATGATATTTTAGATGATATGGAAAAAAGAGTTTATCAGTATAACCCTTCAAAAGTCTTTCTTCTTATTGGGACAAATGACTTGCACAAAGAAAGAAAAGTAGAAGAGGTCGTTGAAAATATTCAAAAAATTGTCACTGAAATTAAAGAAAATCGACCAAAAGTTGAAATCTATCTCGAAAGTATTTATCCAGTCAATAAAGATATTGGTGATGGTGCTCAAAATAGGCATAATGAAGATATTCGTTCCATTAATGATAAATTAGAAGATTACTGTCATGATGAGAAAATAACTTATATTGATCTTTATGATGATTTAGCAAATGATGATGATTCCTTAAAAGAAGAGTATACAAAAGATGGACTTCATTTAAATGATGAAGGATATGACAAAGTAACAGAGAAAATAGAGAAATATCTATAGTTTGAGGTATTTCTTTTTTTAGAATCATTGCATTCAAAAAAATATCTAGGTATAATAAAGATAATTTGTTGAGGAGGAATTTTAAATGCCAAAAGAAAAAAAAGAAAAAATGACTTTTGCACTACTTTACTTAATAGATGTTGTTTTAACAGGACTTTTTATTTTACAAAAATATTTCGAGCAAGGCATTTTTAGAAGTGGCTTTTATTTACTTTTACTTGGGGTTGTTTATTTAGCAGGAAGTACAGGAGTTTTTTTCTTACTAAGACGTGTTCTTCAAAAAAATGTACGACTTGAAAAAATTTATTTAATTCTTGTCCTTATTCTTGGGTGTGGGTACTTGCTTTTTTTCCCTCCAGGACAATTGCCAGATGAGTCCAGTGATTATTTAAGAACTTTAGAAATTAGTGAAGGGCATTTCACTTCGATTTCGAAAGGAGAAAAAGGAGCGGGAAGATACTTTTCAACGAATATTGAGAAAGTCTTTCAAAAAAATACCTCTTATAAAGAAACCTTAAAGAAGTGGACACTTTCTTTAAATTCGAAAAAAAAGTTTTATAATTTTGCCAATAAATCTCTTTATTCCTTTGTGTGTTATCTTCCTCAACTCGTCGGTGTTTCTCTTGGGAAAATTTTCAATGCGCCGATTATGGTTCAAATGCTCTTGGGTAAAATAACGAATTTTCTTTTATCCATTTGCTTAATTTATTTCTCAATCAAGTGGATGCCATTTAAAAAAGAATTGCTCTTGTTTCTTGGGCTTTTACCCATGACACTCCAAGAGATGGCATCTCTTGCACCGGATGCGATGGCAATTTCAACTTCTATTGCTTTAATTTCATATGTCTTCTACTTAAAATATAGCAATAAAGATAAAATATCTAAGGCAAATATTTTCTTGCTGAGCTGTTTTGTTCTTTGCCTATCTCTTTGTAAAATTGTTTATCTACCTTTATGTGCGGTTATATTTTTACTACCAGACTCTAAATTTGAAAGTAAAAAACAAAAATACATCCTGCTTCTTACTTTAATTATCATTGCCATTGTCCTTAATTTATATTGGCTATCTTGTTCTTCAGTTTATTTAAAAGCATTCCATTCAAGATCCAATTCAAAAGAACAACTCGCATTTATTCTTAAAAATCCAGTTGAGTATATTGCTGTACTTTCTCGAACACTCAATGAAGGACTCTTTGGTTATTTTGAAATGATGGTTGGAAGTGCCCTTGGATGCTTAAGTGTGCATACACCTCACATTTTTGTATTTGTGACAATTTATCTTCTTTTATCTTTTATCTTAAAAGATTTAAAAGAGAAAAAAGTCCTAAAGCCATTCGAATTACTTTTTATAAGTGGTATTGTTTTGGCGACGATTATCTTAATTTTTACAAGTTTATATATGCAGTGGAGTCAAGTAAGAAGAATGACGGTGGATGGAGTTCAAGGAAGATATTTTCTTCCACTTATTCCTTATATTATGGTCCTTTTTACGAAAGATAAAATGGATAAGGGAAGATTGAATTATCAAAATAGTTATTGGATTGTTTTTCTCATTTTCTTTAATTTATCAAGCTTTGTTGCTATCTTAACGCAATTTATTTAAGTTTAGATCCATACGATAAAAATGTGGAAATGATTATATTATGATATAATAAAAATAATGGAGGAATTATGAAAAAAGAAAAGGACACATATTCTATTGTTGTCGAAGATGTTTATAAGCAATTTAAACTTGTTTATGATAAGCCTTTTACATTAAAAGAACGTCTGATTTTTTGGAAACAGACAAAAGTAGGCTATCATCAAGTTTTAAAAGGAATTAATTTAAAGATAAAAAAGGGAGAGACTGTTTCTTTAATTGGGGTAAATGGAAGTGGAAAGAGTACCCTATTAAAGTTAATGACAAAAATTATTTATCCAACAAAGGGAAAAATTACAACACGAGGAAAACTCACTTCTTTACTCGAGTTAGGTGCAGGGTTCCATCCTGATTTTACGGGACGTGAAAATATTTATTTTAATGCATCCATTTTTGGATTAACTGCGAAAGAAATTGATGAGAGAGTTCAAGACATTATTGACTTCTCAGAATTGGGTGAATTTATTGAAGCTCCTGTTCGTACTTATTCATCTGGAATGTATATGAGACTTGCCTTTTCGATTGCGATTAATGTGGATGCTGAGATTTTACTAATTGATGAAATTTTAGCAGTAGGGGATCAACATTTTCAAGAAAAGTGTTTCGCTAAATTAAAGGAATTAAAAGAAAGCGATAAAACAATCATCATTGTCAGTCATAGTCTAGAATCTATTAAACAACTCTGTGACCGAGCTATTTGGCTTAGTGATGGAGAAATAAGAGAAGATGGAAAAGTTGACAAAGTGATTGCAGATTATTTAAAGGTGTGTGGTTAAGATGTTAAAAGAACTTTATCAGTACCGACAATTATTAAAAAGTAATGTTCGCAAAGAAATTAGAGGAAAATATAAGGGCTCCTTTTTAGGAGTACTATGGTCTTTTGTCAATCCCCTTTTGACAACACTCGTTTATGCCATTGTCTTTCCTTTCTTATTAAGGGGTAATCAAGAACATTACACAACATTTATTATTATTGGAATTCTTCCATGGACATGGTTTACTACAACAATATCCCAAGGAACCTCTACGATTTTAATTAATGGTGGCATTATTAAAAAAGTCTACTTTCCAAGAGAAATTCTTCCTCTTTCTGTCGTCTCAAGTGGATTGATTAACTTTTTAATTTCCTGTATTATCATTTTGATTTTCTTAGTTTGTAGTGGAATAGGTTTTAGCTTCAATCTTCTCTATCTACCCTTAATTATTATTATTCAATTTATATTGCAGTTGGGAATTATTTTAATTACAAGTGCGATTAATGTCTACGTAAGAGATTCTGAATATATTATTAACTTCTTTGTATCTATGCTTTTTTATGCTACTCCAGTTTTATATTCAATGAATATGTTTCCTACTTACATTCAGAAAATACTAAGATTAAATCCAATGTCTACGCTCATTGAAAGTTATCGAAATATTTTCTTTTATCAAAAGGCACCCCAATTCATTGCACTTCTTCTTGTTTTTGTTTTCTCATCTATTCTTTTATGGATTGGTATTTTAGTCTTTAAAAAATTAGAAAAGGGATTTGCAGAGGAATTATAATGAAAAAATTAAAAGTAGCAGGTGTTGTTGTTTTATATGAACCAACAGATGAAGATATTAAAAACATAGATTCATATATAGATGATATTGATATTTTGTATGTCATGGATAACTCAAAGTCTGAAAATTCAAAAAGATTACCCAAAACAAAAAAGATTGTCTATTTATTTAATGGGGATAATTTAGGTATTGCAGCTCCTTTAAATAAAGCAGCGGATCTAGCGCGAAAAGAAGGCTACTTATGGCTGTTAACGCTGGATCAAGACACGCATTTTAAAAAAGGTGTTTTAAACTCATTAAAGCAAGAGATATTGAAACTCGATACTTCTTCTGTTGGAATCGTCACACCGTGGCATAAAACAAAACTAAAAATAGAAAAACCAAAAGAAAAGATCGATTATCCACTGGATGTGATGACCTCTGGAAATCTTGTCAACTTAAAAATTCATGAAAAATTAAATGGGTTCAAAGAATGGTTATTTATTGATGGCGTGGATATTGAATATTGTCTTAATTTAAGGAAAAATAACTATCGCGTAGTTCGTTTTAATGAGTTGGAAATCGATCATCAATTGGGGGATATTTCTTATCATAACTTTTTTGGAAAGCAACTTTTAGTGACGAATCATAGTGCAGTTCGGCGGTATTATCAGTGTAGAAATTATTTATATATAAAAGATATGTATTATGATGTTGATAAAGAATTCTGTCAGACTTTAGTCAAATATAAGACATATATTTTAACGATTTTACTCTATGAAAAGAATAAATTTTCAAAATTGAAGTTTTTTTATAAAGGCTATCGAGATTATCGCCGTGGAAAGAGAGGTAAAATAGATGAGTAGAGTTAGAAGAATTATTGAGCGTTCTGTGAGTACTCTTCGAGAAGATGGAATTGGATCTTTTGGAAGAAAATCCGTTAATTATATTAAAACAAGAACAATTCAGAGAAAATCAAAAGAAGAGGTTTATGGAGATGTTTTGTTTATCAATGGTTGTACGCTTCCACACCCAACACGTTACCGGGTGGATCATCAAATTGAACAGTTATTAGCAAGTGGAATCGTCGCCCATCGCATTAGCACAATAAAACTAGAATTAAAACATATTAAATATTATCGTGCTTTTGTTTTTTTTCGGTGTCCCATTACAGATGATATTGAAGAATTCATTCAGAAAGCCAAGGAAAATAATAAGATTGTCTTTTTTGATATTGATGATTTAGTTATTGATCGAAAATATACGGATACGATTCCTTATGTTCAAGCTTTAAAGGGTGAAGAAAAAGCAGTTTATGATGATGGTGTGAACCGGATGCAGAAAACACTTAAGTTATGTGATTATGCAATTACGACGACAGAAAGACTTCAAAAGGAGTTAAAAAACTATACAAAAGAAGTCTATATTAACCGAAATGTTGCTAGTGAGAGAATGGTTGAATTATCCAAAAGAGCCTATTTAGAAAGAAAAGAAAATGATAAAATCGTTTTAGGATATTTATCTGGTAGTATTACACACAATCCGGATGTTGAGTTTTTAATCCCTGTGCTTACAAAAATTTTGGATAAATACCCTAATGTTGAATTAAAATTAGTTGGAGAAATTACGGTTCCTAAGAGTTTGGAAAAGTATCGCAATCGAATTGTTTTTGAACATTTCATTGGGTGGGAAAGACTTCCTAAGCTCATTGCAACACTAGATATTAATTTGGCACCTCTTGAAAAAAGTATTTTTAATGAAGCAAAATCAGAAAATAAATGGATGGAAGCTGCTCTTTGTCATGTTGTTACTGTTGCAAGTGATATAGGAGCATTTCATCAGGTCATACATCATCAAGAAGATGGATTTTTATGCCAGAGTGAAAAAGAGTGGGAAGAGGTGTTATCTCAATTAATTGAGGATGAATCCTATCGAAAAAAAGTTGCAGAAAATGCTTATCAAAGAGTTATGAGAGATTACGTGACAACTTATTCTGGGCATGCACTTGCTAAGTATATTCAAAGTAAATTACCACGAAATATTGCCTTTGTTCTTCCAACAACCAATATTAGTGGGGGTGTGAATGTTGTTATTAAGCATATGAGTATTTTAAAAGCGCAAGGATACGATGTGTGTGTTATTAATATGGATAATAATGATGATGATATTGATAGTAAATGGGGAACTTTTCCTGTTATTAAGCACAAAGATCTAGCACTTAAAGGACACATTGATACTTTAGTTGCAACACTTTGGACGACTCTTTATTATGTAAGAAGTGTCTCTAATGTAAAAAATCGCTATTATTTAGTTCAAAACTTTGAAACAGATTTTGCAGACTTTGGGCAATTTATGCGAATTGAAGCGAATGCAACTTATGAGGATGACACCAATGTTCGTTATTTAACCATTTCTAAATGGTGTCAAGACTGGCTTAAAACACGCTTTGAAAAAGAGGCAGTTTATGCACCTAATGGAATTGATTTAAAACAATTCCCGTATAAAGAAAGAAAGTTTCAAGGAAAAATAAAGATTTTGGTTGAAGGGAATAGTGATGACTATTATAAAAACGTCGATGAAAGTTTTAGAATTGTTGAAAAATTAGATAAAGAAAAATATGAAATTTCCTTTTTATCTTATCAAGGGGAACCTAAAAACTGGTATTATGTTGATAAGTTTTTGCACAAAGTGCCTTATAAAGATGTTGGTAAGGTCTATCAAGACGCTGATATTTTAATCAAATCGAGCAAGTTAGAGAGTTTTTCTTATCCACCCCTTGAGATGATGGCAACAGGAGGGATTGTGGTTGTTGCTCCAAATGGTGGCAATATAGAATATTTAAAAGATAAAGAAAATTGCTTATTTTATGAATTAGGAAATATTGATGATGCAGTTTCCAAAATAGAACAGGTGAGAACGGACGAAAATTTGCGTCAAAAGTTAATAAAAAATGGAGTAGAAACTGCAAAGAAAAGACAATGGGAAAAAATTGAAAAAGAAATTGTTGCTCTTTATGATGAGAAAAAGTAATTTTCATCTTTTCTTTTAAAAATTGGCAATGGATGGATGCCAATTTTTTGCTCCATTAATACATAAATAAATGCTTGCTGGAACATTCTAAGAAAGAGAGAAAAAATTATTTTATTGCACAAATTTGTATAAATATGTTATATTTTTAATCGTAGGGTGGGGAAGTTCAATGAAGATGAAAAAAATGACTCAAGAAAAAAACACAAGACAATCTAACTTTGAATTATTAAGAATTATTTCTATGTTTATGATTGTCATTTGGCACGTTTTGTTAAATGGAGTGGGTTTAAATACAGCAAATCATACTTTAAACTTAGTCATTAGCGGTATTCGAACTTTTTTTGTCGTTCATGTGGACTCTTTTATCTTGGTGACAGGTTATTTTCAATCCACCTCTCAATTTCACTTTAAAAAAGTATTGTCCCTTATTTGGGCTTCTTGGTTTTATCGAATTTTATCTGTTGTTCTTGTTCTTTGCTTTTCACTTCATACATTAACGGCACTTGAAATTGTAAAATCCACCTTTATTTTACCTGTTGCAGGACACCACTGGTTTATTCATTATTATATCTTGCTTTATCTATTGAGTCCTTTTTTTAATCACTATATTTCCTTTTGCACTCAAAAAGAAATGAAGCGAACACTCATTGTTCTTCTTTTTATTAATTCATGCTTACCATACTTAACGAATCAAGAATTTTTTAATAACCAGTTAGGATTTTCTCTTCTTCATTTTGTTACCTTATATTTTGTTGGAGCTTATTTGAGAAAATATCCGCTTCTAAAATCATATCATTTCAAAGATTTAACTGAAAAAAAATTTCGAAATTTAATGTTATTTGGATTTTGTGCAATAGCCTTTATAAATTTAGCTGTTCAGTATTTAGGGGTCTTTATCATGAACATTTCAAGTGGAATGGGGAGCTTATTATTTGAAATTGGCTTCGCAGTACAAAGACATGCTGGAAGTTATGATTTTATTTTCACCGTGATTGAGGCTTGCTGTTATTTCTTATTTTTTAGTACACTTCATTTTAAAAGTAAAGCAATTAATTATTTTTCAACATTGATGTTTGGTGTTTATTTATTCCATGAGAGTAATCACTTGAAGCCTTATCTTTATAAAGTATACCCATATCATGTAGAAGTAGATGGTATTTTACTCACAACTGTAAAAGTATTTTTCTTTGGAATTTGTCTTTTTTTCTTCAGTGCATTTGTGGAGTTTTTAAGACAGAGTCTTGCGAAGATTTTAAAACGATTTTTCTCGATGTTTTATTCTCCGAAAAAGAAAGAAAAAACACGATTTTCCTATATTGAAGATTAATTTTAAAAGTATATAAAAAACAAGGCAATTAGTTTTGTCTTGTTTTTGCGTCTTTTTCCGTTTCTGATACGATATAGATGGGTCTTTTTTTAGTCTCTAGATAAGTTTTTGCAAGGTACTGACCGATAATGCCCATACAAAGAAGTTGAATTCCGCTGACAAATAATAGAATACAAATCATGCTTGGCCACCCTAAAACAGGGTTTCCAAAAAGTAAGGTTGTAATGACGATATAGACAATATAAATAAAAGATAAAATACAAATCAATATTCCAAGAACGGCTGCAATGGAGAGTGGAAGCGTTGTAAAAGCAACAATTCCCTCGATCGCATACTTAAATAGTTTCCAAAAAGACCATTTTGTCTCTCCAGCGACTCTTTTTACATTTTCATATTCTAACCATTTTGTTTTAAATCCTACAAAGCTAAACAATCCCTTTGAATAACGATTGTATTCTTTCAAAGATAAAATTGCATTCGCCATTTGTCTTGTCATTAACCGATAATCTCTTGCACCATCGACCATTTCAATATTGGACATTTTATTAATGAGTTTGTAAAAGCAGCGAGCAAAAAAGCTTCGAATGGGTGGTTCTCCTTTTCTGGTTACTCTTCGAGTTCCAATACTGTCATAGCCTTCTGTTACTAGGGTTTGATACATTTCTTTTAAAAGAGATGGAGGATCTTGTAAATCAGCATCCATAAAAACAATATAATCTCCACTTGAATACTCTAATCCAGCATACATTGCAGCTTCCTTTCCAAAGTTTCTTGAGAAGGACACATACCGAACGCGCTTATCTTTTTTTGCTAAAGATTTTATTTTTTCTAAAGTTTTGTCTTGGCTTCCATCATCAATCAATAAATATTCAAAGTCTACATCTTTCATGCTTTCACTTACTTTTGTAATTTCATCATAGAAGTAAGGAAGCGCTTTTTCTTCATTATAGCAAGGAACAATGACACTTATTTTCTTTTTCATCTTTATCCTCCCTTTCTTAAATTTTAGCATTTTCCCTAAAGTTAGTAAAGATTTTCAAGTAGAATTCTCACAAGATAAAGCAAGAATAAGCTTGTCAAGAATTTCAGATACATGTTATACTAAATTCGAAAGAGAAGAGGAGAAAGATGAAAGCAAAAACACAGAACACTTTAAAAAAATTTTCCATTTTTGATCGAAAAATTTGTCTTTTAGGATTTATTTTGATCTTTATAATGGGATGCCTTTCTATTTATGACGTTGGATTTTATTCAGATGAGTTAACTGAGCAAAATATTTTGAGAATGAATATTCGTGAATATGTGGAGTTACTTGGTCCGAATGATTTACTAGATTATTATAATCAAACGCATATTTATGGAATTTCTCATAGCGTTGAAAAAGATCATGGAGTAGCACCTTATCTGTTTTTTACCCCACTTTTACCAATTGGGATGGTCTCAGCAGAGCTTTTAAGTATTTTATGGCACAGTTATACATATTTGTTGTTTTTTATGGGTGTTGTTTTCCTCTTTTTCATTTTAAAACATTTATTTAAAAATGATTTAGTCGCGTTTATTTGTGCGCTGAGTTATTTTTTTACGCCGAGAATGTTTGCAGATGGGCTTTATAATAATAAAGATATGGTTTTAATCTCGTTTGTTTTTGGAATGATTTACTTTGGAATCCGATTTATTGAAAAGAAGAATTATAAAGATGCTATTTTGCTTGGGATTTTTGCAGCATTTGCGACAAATATTAAAATTATTGGTCTATTTGTTTTTGGAATGATTGGACTTTTTTATCTCATTCATCTAACGTTTCATAAAAAGTGGTCGCGAAAAAATTTCTTTGTTGGCCTCACCGCAATTTTATCCATGTTTTTCATTTTTACTCTTATTACACCAGCTATTTGGGGAAGTGGAAAATTTGATTTGTTTTCTTATTTAGAATGGTGCTTGAGTGAAAGCTCTAAGTTTTCAAGATGGAATGGTTCTATTTTATTTGAAGGAGTAACTTATCACTACTCAAAAGGGCAGATGCTACCTTGGTATTATCTTCCTAAAATGATACTGATTTCAACGCCACCATATTTATTGCTTTTCTTTGGAGTAGGAATTGTTTTTCTTGTTTATTCCACAATTAAAAAACAAAAAGAAAAAGACACGCTCAACTTTTATATGTGGATGATTCTTTTATGTTTTCTCGTTCCACTTTTAGTGGCTTTTGCAACCCATGTTAAACTCTATAATGGATGGAGACATTTCTACTTCTTATATGCATCCTTTATCTTAATTGCAAGTTATGGAATATATCGACTGTTGCAAATTAAAAAATTTGAAAAAGGGGTTTATATTATCGTTGGGCTTTTCCTTTGCTTTTATGTTGTAAAAGTTGGACTTACTGGAATTCATAATACAGCTTATTATAATATTTTTGTCAATCGCAAAGATATCTCAGAAGAATATGAACTAGACTATTATGGAGTAAGTGCTCGAAGTGTCTTAAAAAGCATGATCTCAAGTGAAAAAGAAGACCATATTTACATCTATGGAGAAGCTTATGGCTTCAACGTTTTGGAAAATAATTATTTACATTTGAAAAAATGTGAACAAGAGCGAATCACAATTTTGAATGATTTAGAAGATTATAAAAAATACTTGGAAGAGAATAAAAAGGTTTATATATTTTATAATAATGTGTATAATGAAAAAAAATTAATCAAAAAACATAAAAAAGTTTATTCCGCTACTGCTTGGGGAAATGATGTAGCAGCGCTTTATGAATAAAAAAAAGAGGTATGTATGAAAAAAGAAAGAAAAATTGCTGTTTTAATTCCTTGCTACAATGAGGCAAAAACGATTGAAAAAGTCGTAAAAGATTACAAAGAGGTTTTACCAGAAGCAGATATCTATGTTTATGATAATAATTCAGTTGATAAAACCGATGAGATTGCCAAAAAAGCTGGGGCAATTGTTCGTTATGAATATAAGCAAGGAAAAGGGAATGTTATTCGTACCATGTTTCGAGAAATTGATGCAGATTGCTATTTAATGATCGATGGAGATGACACCTATCCAAAAGAAAATGCTCGAGAAATGTGTTCGTATGTCCTCGATAAAAAAGTAGATATGGTAATCGGAGACAGATTATCTTCTACGTATTTTAAAGAAAATAAACGTCCTTTCCACAACTTTGGAAATCGGCTAGTTCGTGGACTGATTAATACTCTTTTTAAAAGTAACATTCAAGACATTATGACAGGATACCGTGCTTTTAGTTATGATTTTGTCAAAACTTTCCCTGTTCTTTCTAAAGGATTTGAAATTGAGACAGAAATGACGATTCATGCCCTCGATAAAAATTTTCTTTTAAAAGAAATTCCAGTTGAGTATCGTGATCGCCCAAAGGGAAGTGTCTCTAAATTAAACACTTATAGTGATGGTTTTCGAGTTTTAAAGACAATTGCAAGACTTTTTAAAGAATATAAACCAACCGTATTTTTTGGAATTATTAGTTTTTTATTCTTCTTGATTGCTGTTATCTTTGGCGTTCCTGTTTTTGTTGAGTATTTTCAAACAGGATTGGTACCACGATATCCAACTTTAATCTTTTCAGGATTTATGTTGATGATTTCTATTTTAATGATGGTTTGTGGTCTTATATTGGAAGTTGTTGTTAAAAAACATCGGCAGCTTTTTGAACTGATTTTGATTCAGACAAGAAAGACGGATGGAGGGGAAAATGAAAGAAGATAAAGCGACTGTTTTTGTCAAAAAATGCCTCCGTTTATTTCGAATTCATCTAAGTCCAAAAACAGAAAAATTATTCATTCAAATTTTTAAATTTACCATTGTGGGTGGAACAGCCTTCTTAATTGATTTTGTTTTACTCTATCTTTTTAAGGAATGGTTCCATTTACCTGTATTACTTGCGAATACTCTTTCATTTACTGTTTCTGTTATTTATAATTATATCGCAAGTGTACAATGGGTTTTTGAAGTAGATCATGAAAAAAGCGCGAAGAAGCAATTTATTGTCTTTATCTTTTTAAGTGTTATTGGATTGCTTTTAAACGACTTGATTGTGTGGTTGAGTGTGGAAGAGTTACGTATTTACTATTTGTTGGCTAAAATAATTGCGACCATCATTGTTATGATTTTTAACTTTATTACGAGAAAAATTTTCTTAGAAAAAAAAGAAAACTAAAAAAATGTCAAATCTTGTCAATGGGCAAAAAAGAAGTTTTTGCTCATTTTTCAAGTTATATTTTGTAAAATGTTGTCAAAAATGAGAAATGCGAAAATATAATATCCATCTTTGTATGTTTTATAGTATAATATATATAACCATAGGATAGGAGGGGGAGAATATGAAAAAGAAGTTTTTATTTCTTTTCTTTATAACTTTTTGCTTTTTTCTTCTTCCAGAAGATGCACATGCTTTTTCATCACAAGATTATCAAGATAAAGCATTATGTGGAAATTTTGAAGTCGCAGGATTTCATTCAGATGGGTTAATTGTTCCTGTTAGTTGTCAAAACACATTTGAAGAGGCGAGAAATTGGATGCGTCAAAATGGGGCAGATGATCTTGCCATTATGACAAAAGTTAATAATAAAACTGCGATTGTAGATGCGAATGTTGCGCTTCTTGATTTAGTTGTTTCTCCTGATATGACAAATGTATATACGACAGAGAACTTAACCTATGCTTTTACTTATATGTATGCCTCTGCACAAATGGGAGGAATTGATGGCGCTTTGCTAGATGCGACTTATTCGAATAATAAAAATATGTGGGTTGCAAAAGTAAAAATAGCTGATCGAGTTGGTTGGATTGAAAAAATAAATTATGAAATTGTTCCAATTACTTGGGTAAAATCAAGCAGTAGTTATACCGTTACGAATGATTATATTCGTCATAATTATGTTTCAAAAATTCAAAATGATTATACAGGTTCTAGTGGAAGTACAATTGGACCGAAACCAGATATGTTAAATACAGGAACGTATTATAGTTACGATGGACATTATTTTTACTCAGATCGAACAGCGATGATTAAAGATTATAAAAATGGTAATTATCAAAATGCTGTCAATAAAAATGATGCGTATTATAACTATTATATGTATTTATCGAATCATACGAAAACAAGTTATTCTAGTATGAATATTGATGAGTATATTCGTTCTTCTTTAGGAGCAACGGGTGATACTTATGGAAATGCTTCTGAAAATGGGACTTCTAGACTTTATGGTAAAGGAACATTTTTCTATTATGCTCAAGAAAAATATGGTGTGAATGCACTGTTAGCTCTTAGTTTAAGTCGCAATGAAACAGGCAATGGACGAAGTGATTTAGCCATTAATAAAAATAACGGCTTTGGTCTTGATGCAGTTGACAGTAGTCCAATTGAGTCAGCAAAATGGTATGCGACATTTGCAAATAGTATTTTAGGTTATGCTTCCAAGTGGATTACTTATGGTTATGCTCATCCTCGTGATTGGCGTTATTTTGGACCTCAATTTGGAAATAAATTGAGTGGAATGAATGTAAAATATGCTTCCGATGCCTTTTGGAGTGAGAAAATGGCAGCGCATTATTATAGTTTTGATAAGTCAAAAGGACTTCAAGACTATAATTATTATCAATTAGGAGTGACTACACAATCTGTGGATGCAAGACGAGATGCAAGTGAAAGTGCTCAAGCTATCTATAATTATCCAGAAGCAGAAGATGCTGTTGTTATCGTTGGTGAGAAAAAAGGAAGCAGTGTAAATGGGAATACAACATGGTATCAAGTTGTCAGTGATTTAAACATTGATGGAAACTATAATGAAATAACCAATACGGATTATAACTGGAATGCAACAGTTTATGTTCCAGCTGCTTATGTTAAGAAAATCAACAAAGGTAAAAAAGGTTATATTTCACCAAACAGTGTAACAGAGTATCAAGATAGAGATTATGAATATGATTTGTTAACTGAAAATACAACTTTAAAACCAAAAGTAGGGCTGAGTGTCAAAAATACAGATTATTACTATGATTCAGCGCTTACATCTAGAAAAGGTCAAACGCTTTTAAGTGATCGATATGTTATGATTTATGCTATTGCTTATAATAAGGATAATGAAGCTGTCTCTTACTTGGTTACTTCAGACTATAGTAAAGATCAAAAAGAGTGGGTTGCCGCATCTTCCATTAAAATTGTTGCAAACAGTTATGGAAAAACAACGATTACGCTCAATCCTAAATATAATTGGTATACTGAAATATGGAGTGAAATGAAAGAAAATAGCACTCAACTTGGAACCCAATATACAAACTCTTATATTCCAATTCTTGAAGAGAAGCAATCTAGTGGAAAGACTTGGTATAAAGTTCCTCTTGATTTATCAGGAAACCTAGCAAGATATGGTTGGATGCTCCAGTCTTATGAGGGGGTTACGATTTCTAAAAATGCCTCTACTCTTGCAAATAATCCACCAAGAATTGAAGCAAGTGATAAAACGATTGTCCAAGGAACAAAATATAATCCTTTAGATGGAGTGCGTGCTGAAGATGATGAAGATGGAAATTTAACGAGTAAAATAGAAGTTGTTCAAAATCCTGTTAATATTGATAAAGTAGGAAAATATCAAGTTATCTATCGCGTTAGAGATAATGCAAATCAAACAACAACCAAGACAATTACAGTAACCGTTATTGAAAATGAAAAACCAGTCATTCAAGCAGAAGATAGAAGAGTCGAAGTACACACAAGCTTTAACCCACTTGATGGAGTAACAGCAACAGATAAAGAAGATGGAAATTTAACAAGTAAGATTGTTGTTCGCGATAATTCAGTAGATCTTAACAAAACAGGTGAGTATCAAGTGACTTATCAAGTAACAGATTCTTATCAACAGACAACGACAAAAGTGATTTCTGTTTACGTTTTAGAGGATATCGATATGCTTGTTGAGAAAACAGGAAGTTTCTATTTTGATTCACTAAAAGATGTGGATGGAAAATTAACAATTAAAGGATATAATGCGATTCAAGGCGTTCAACACAGTGAAAATACAAAAGTAACATTCGATTTGATTTTTGAAAATATTGATACAGGTGATGAAATCAAGCAAGCTCTTAACCAAATTCGCGATAAAAAAGAAATGACACGTCCAGTTTATAGTACTGATGATAAAGATTATACGTATTCTTGGTTTAAGGGAGCTATTGATGTGGATAAGCTTAGTGATGGAGACTATAGAATGTATATTGTGACAACAGCTGATAAAACATATGCGAAAACGCTCGTTACCAATAAAATTTTGAAAGACCAAGTTGCAACTTATCAAGGAAAGAAAACCATAACAACAAGAGATAATTACCAAGATGGAACCGCTGCATTAGAGCTGATCGTAAGAAGCGACAAAATTGCTTTAAAAACAGCCAATAGTTTCTATAATGCCTATAATCAATACCGAACTTTTGCTTTTGAAGATAATCTTCTTCACTTGAAAGGAACATCATATTCCATTGGAATGGATTTGAATAAAGCTCGTCAAGTTGAGCGAGAAATCATTTTTGAAAATACCAAAACTTATCAAAAATACCGTTATTCACTAGGAAGTATAACAGATGGACTTTATCAAGTAGGACAAACTCTAGGAGATAATATGGATAAGACAAGGGCTTGGTTCGATGCAAAAATCGATTTGAAAAATATTCCAAAAGGAAATTATGCTATTTATATTCGAACAAAGAGTAATGTTGAAGATTTTGGAGAACTGACAGAGTTATTACTGAGAAAAGTGGATGATGTTAAGTGGAAATATCAGGATAAGTCTTATTCTTTCAAAATCCGAGATGATTTGCGTTATAGAATTGAACTCGAAGTTCAGTAAGAATGATAGAAAGTTATCATTCTTTTTTCTACTCACAAAAGAAGTCACAAAATTTCTTCTGTGACTTCTTTGCCTTATCATAAGCTTTATTATTCTGTTTTTACAGTACCTGGATAAGGATTATTAACAATGAAAGAATCAAGGGATGGGATTGTGATCTGAGGTGGTGCAAGAGCATCTTCCTTTTTCGACTTTTCAACGTTTTGAGATGCTTCTTGATTGTCTGTCTGATCTTCTTGTACGATAGAAATTTCTTTGATTTGTTCAAGATCATCATCAATATCAATGATTCGATATATTTCTTCAAAAGAAGTTGTTCCTGTTAAAACTTTTCCAAGTCCATCTTGTAGCATTGTAATAACGTCTCCTTTATAGACAAGTTTTCTTAAATCATCTCGATCAAGATTTTCATTATTTAAAGCATCCCTTATCACATCATTTAAAACAAGAACTTCTTGAATGGCGATTCGTCCATGATATCCATGACTACATTGATCGCATCCCTCTTCATTTGCCGTATAAACTTCATCGACATCCATTCCTAGGGCAGTTTTAAATACCTTTTTTTGATAAGCATCTGTTTGGACTTTTACACGGCAGTTTGGACAGAGCATTTTCGCAAGTCTTTGAGAGATAATTCCAGTGAGTGCGGTGGATAATAAATATCTTTCAACATTCATATCCAAAAGACGTTCAATGGTACTTAAAGAGTTATTTGTATGGATGGTGGATAAAACCAAGTGTCCTGTAATCGATGCTCGAACAGCAATTTTCGCAGTTTCACTATCACGTATTTCTCCAATTAAAATGACATTAGGATCTTGTCTTAAAATAGAACGGAGAACCGTTGCGAAATCAAGACCTATTTCACTATTTACCTGTACTTGATTTAATCCTTCAAGATTCATCTCTATTGGATCTTCAACTGTAATAATATTGGTCTCTGGTTTATTGAGTCTTTGTAAAATAGAGTAGACTGTTGTACTTTTTCCAGAACCTGTTGCACCTGTAATTAAGATAATTCCATTTGGAACTTCGATCATTCTTTTTAATTTTTCAAAGTTTGTATCATTAAATCCTAACGCTTCTATTCCAGATAAACTTCTTGAGTAGTCTAGAATACGAATAACACATTTTTCTCCTTCATTGGTTGGAAGAGTTGAGACACGCATATCAAGAGCAAGCCCTCCAATAACGCCTTTTATAGCACCATCTTGTGGGAGACGGTTTTCTGTGATATTCATATTAGAAAGCAGTTTTATTCTTGTAATGAGGTTTCTTTCAAATGTTTTTGGAACTCTTGTATAGTCTTTTAAATCACCATCTACTCGAAAGCGCACTAATAAATCATTTTCTCTTGGGTCAAAGTGTATATCACTAGCATTCATCTTTGCTGCTTGAACAATAACATCATCAACGACTTTGATGACTGGTACTTTTGTAAAATCATAAGCAACCATAAATGCCTCCTTTTTACCCTAGTATTTTATCTTATTTCATTATATAATATTTTTAGAAGATAAACAAGAGGTGAAGTTTGAAATGAGGAAAAAGCAAAGGGGTTTTGTTCTTGTTGAAACATTGATAGTGAGTGTTTTTATCATGTCGCTTTTAACGCTTCTTTATACCAATATTTTTCCCATTATTGCAGAATATGAACGAAGGGGCTATTATGATTCTGTCTCTTCAAAATATGTTGCTCATTGGGCACGTAAAATGATTTTAGATAAAGGACAAGAAGAAATATTTAGTTTGCAAAATGGCTACTTAGATGTGACAGATTGCCAATATTATAAAGACGTGTCTTTTTGTGAAAACTTTAAAAGTGTCAATTATATTCAAAAGATCTATTTGACAAGTGCAACTTTAGATGAATTTAAAAACTATATTAAAGATGAGACACGTTTTACAAGAGAATTAAAAGATTATTTAAATACGCTTCCGAAATACAAAAATGAACCCGATCTTTATCATGTTATTGTTGAAATGAAAGATGTGCGTATTGAAGAAGCAAGTAGTTATGGAACGATTGAGGTGAGAAAAAATGCTGGATAAAAAAGGATTTACATCTATTGAATTGCTTGTTTCTTTTATCATTGTCTCAGCGATTGCTATTGGACTTTTTGATGTTGTTTTAAACTATAAAAACAAACAGCAAATTTCATCATTTGAAACATCTCTACAAGCCTTTATTAATACGACAACTAAAATGATTCAAGATGATTTAATTAAAAGAAGATTAACAAATGCCTCTATTTCAGGTAGTTCAGTCACTTTTTATTTAAAAACGGCGAAAGATGGTAGCAATCAAACACATCTTGTATTGAATCAAAGTGAGATGTTTATTCGATATGGAGCGACTGGAAAAGAAATTCGTTATGATTTTCCGAAAATTGTCGATTTGAAAATCGCAAGTTACCAATTTAAATTCGTAGGAAGTGGAACAGGACGTTTTATTTCTTTAGAAATTGTATTAGAACATCCGAATTTGAATCAAAAAAAGCGTCTTTTAATAACAGCCCCCGTTAATTATCAAGAAAGTGTATAATAAGCTGAATAAAACAATGGATAAAATAGATGCGTAAATTCGCCCTTTAAAAAAAGATGAAAAAGATAAATTCGTCTCTTTTAAAGCATTGAAGACTTGAATGTGGACAGATAAACTTCCAAAACTTAAGAAAAAAGTAGCGAGTACTCCTTGAATAAAAAGATGTGAAGAAAACTGATCAAGCGCTAAGATACCGGTTGTTAAATCTAGGACTCCTGTAAGAAATGTCTTAAGGAAAAGTGTTGGAATTCCTTGTTTTAAGAAGGAGGATAATATCATAAAAAATGTAACCGAGCCCAGCATAAAAAGGAGGGTATCAATACTACTTTTAATCGCATCCAAAAGATCCATCCCAAATTGAGTTATATTTTGTGCGTAAGTGTTGAAAGTGGATTGAAAAGTTTTTTGGGTTTTAGAAAAGGAAAGCTTTTGTTGACCTCTCGTTAGAAATAAAAGAAGAAAATTTGAAAGAATATGAGAAAATAATATGAGATACGTAACGGGATTATTTTTGACAATGAAGTGAACAGTTCCAAGGACAAAAAGGGGATTTGAGAAATGGACAATTTGTAATAGGCGATTGGCTTCATCTTTTGAAATCTCTCCTTTTAAATAGATTTTCTTTGTAAATTTAGGTCCACTTGGAAAGCCTGAAAACAGACTAATTAGAATCAAAAATGAAGAGGTTCCACTCATTTTAAATATGGAGCGAAAGGGTTTATCTAAAAGAACTGAAAGATAATTTGGAATACCGAGTAAAATAAGTATTTCTCCTAAGACTAAAAAGGGAAAAAGAGAAGGAAATAGTTTTTCTTTAAAGACAGTAAGAGCATTTTCTGCAATAAGAATCGTGTTTTTAGGAAAGATTAAAACCATGAAAAAACAAAAGAGAAATGCGAATAAAATTGTCAAATAAAATAGTTTTTTTTTCATCAATTAAACTCCTTTTGTTATAATAGAATAGAAAAGAAGAAAGAAGGTTTTGTGTTTTGAAAAAATGGATTCAAAATGGAAAAAATTTTATCAAAGAAAATGCGAAATTCTTACTGCTTTTAGTAGGACTTTATCTTTTTCTTACTTTTCCTCTTCCTTATTATATTTATACAGGAGGAGGAATTATTCCAATTGACAAGAGGATTGAGATTGAAAATACAAAAGTGAAAAAGGGAAGTTTTCATCTTGCATACGTAAGTGAGTGGAAAGGAACTATGGCAATGATGATTCTCTCTAAGTTTCATAAAGATTGGGAAGTGGTTTCAACCGATGAGTATACTTTAGGAGAAGATGAGAGTGAAAAAGATATCTTTTTTAGAAGTCAACTTGATTTAAAACAAGCCAATCAAAATGCGATTTCTAATGCTTATCAAGAAGCAAATAAGACTTATCAAGTCCTTTCTAAAAACTTTTATGTTTATTTTGTAGATAAGTCTCATAAAAATCCTTTAGAAGTTGGAGATAAAATTTTGAAAGTGGATGGAGAGAACTTGACTTCCATTGATTTATATCGAATGAAAGTTCAAGAAAAAGAAGTAGGAGATACTCTTTCCCTCACGATAGAAAAAGATGATAAAAAAGAGAAGAAAGATGTTGTAATTTACTCAAAAGACAACGAAAAACTAACAGGAATTGCTGTACAAGAGATAGATGATTATCAAACGGATCCCGCAATTTCTCTTCATTTTAAATCAGCAGAAGGAGGACCAAGTGGTGGTGTTACAACAGCGCTTGCCATTTATAATCGGCTGGTAAAAAAAGACATAACCAAAGGACTTAAAATCGTGGGAACAGGAACGATTGAAACGGATGGAAGTGTTGGTGAAATTGGTGGCGTTATTTATAAATTAAGAGGTGCAGTGAAAGCAAAGGCAGATGTCTTTTTAGTTCCAAGTGGAGATAATTACGAAGAGTGTAAGAAAGAGATAAGTAAGAAAAAGTACAAAATCAAATTGATCGCTATTGATAGCTTTAAAGATGCGATTCAAAAGTTAAAAAGTCTTTAGCTGCTGCTTTATTCCAAAAGTGTGAGAAAAAATAAAAAACGGGTTGACTCTCAAACATAAGTATGATACGTTAAATTAAATGGAGAAATGAAGTGAAGTAGTATGTTACGTAGTGAAGTAGATTTAGAAAAGTTAAGCCCTATGATGCGGCAGTATATGCAGATAAAGGAAAAATATGAAGATAGTATTGTCTTTTTTAGACTGGGTGACTTTTATGAGATGTTTTTTGAAGATGCGATTTTAGCTTCTCGAGAATTAGAGCTTGCCTTAACCGGGAAACAAGCTGGTTTAGAAGAGAAAGTTCCAATGTGTGGTATTCCCTATAAAGCTTATAGTGGATACTTAGATAAGCTGATTGAAAAGGGGTATAAAGTCGCCATTTGTGAGCAATTAGAAGATCCTAAGACGACAAAAGAAATGGTGAAGCGAGATGTCATTCAAGTCATTACAAAAGGAACAAGATTAGATAGAATGATTGACTCAAAAGACAATAATTTTATCGCTAGTATTTATGATTTTGAATATTGCTATGTCTTGTCTTATACAGATATTTCAACGGGTGAGTTTTATAGTGCTATCTTATCACATGAAGAAGGGGATCTCATAAGAGAAATACGCCTTTTAGGTATTCAAGAAGTGATTGTTAATGATAAATTTGATCGGGTTCTTCTTCAAAAGATAAGAGAAACGCATCAAGTAATGGTAACCATTACAGATGAGTTATACAGTCAAGATGATTATCAAAGAATTTATCAACATCTAAAAGATGTTCGTGTTATTACAGGTGTTCGTCATTTACTTTATTATCTTTTAGATACCAAGAAAGGGGATTTATCGCACTTACAACAAGTCAATGTGATTGCACCCTCTGATCATTTGCTATTAAGTGGAAATACAGCTCAAAATTTGGAACTTGTGTTAACATTGCGTGCTAGAAAACGTCAAAATAGTCTCCTATGGTTTTTAGATCGATGCAAAACAGCAATGGGAAGCAGGTTTTTAAAACAATCCATTGAAAGCCCACTAACTGATCGAAAAAAAATCGAAAGGCGCTATGACTTTGTTGAAACGCTCAGAGTTCAATTTATTTTAAGAGATGATTTAAAAGAAGCGTTAGATAAAGTTTATGATCTTGAAAGATTGTCTGGACGAGTTGCATATGGAAATTTGAATGCCAGAGATTTGCTTCAGTTAAAATCTTCTTTGAAAGTTCTTCCAACAATTGCTTCTCTTTTAGAAGAATTAAAATATGATACTCAAATTGATACTTTTGAAGAATTATACGCTCTTTTAGAAAAATCCATTAATGAAGATGCACCTATCTCAGTAAAAGAAGGTTCACTCATTAAAAATGGTTATAATGAAGAGTTGGATGCATTAAGAAGTGTTCGAACAGGATCAAAAGACTTTCTTTTACAATTTGAACAAGAAGAAAAAGAAAGAACCGGTATTCGAACTTTAAAAGTTGGATATAATAAAATTTTTGGTTATTATATTGAAGTGAGTAAGGGGCAAATTAGTCAAATTAAAGAAGAATTTGGCTATGAGAGAAGACAGACGCTTTCAAATTGTGAACGATTTGTTACGCCACTATTAAAAGAGAAAGAAAATATTATTTTAGGAGCCGAAGAGAAAATTATTCAACTAGAATATCAATTGTTTATGGGTATTCGTGAAGTTGTTAAGCGATATATTGCATCCTTACAAAAAACAGCACGTATTTTAGCAGAAATTGATATGCTTCAGGCATTCTCTCAAATTGCAGATGATTATCACTTTGTAAGACCGATGATTACAGAGAAAAATGAATTAGAACTTTTAGGAAGTAGACACCCCGTTGTTGAACAAGTCATGAGAGAAAAATATATAGAAAACGATATTATCATGGATGAAAATACAGATATTTTGTTAATTACAGGCCCTAATATGGCAGGTAAATCTACTTATATGAGACAGCTTGCTATTATTGTTATTTTAGCGCAGATTGGCTCTTTTGTTCCTTGCACATCTTGTAAGTTACCTCTATTTGATAAAATATTTACGAGAATCGGTGCAAGTGATGACTTAGTGAGTGGGGAATCGACTTTTATGATTGAAATGAAAGAGGCAAATGATGCTCTTCAAGCGGCAACAAAAAACAGTTTAATTCTCTTTGATGAATTAGGAAGAGGAACAGCCACTTATGATGGAATGAGTCTTGCTCAAGCAATTCTTGAGTATATTCATGATAAAGTACACTGTAAGACACTTTTTTCAACACATTATCATGAATTAACGACTTTAGATGAGTCTTTGCCGCGTTTAAAAAATGTCCATGTCTCTGCCCAAGAAGAAGAGGGCAAACTTATCTTTTTACATCAAGTAAAAGAAGGAGCAGTGGATAAAAGCTATGGAATTAATGTCGCCTCTCTTGCATCACTTCCTAAAAGTTTAATTGCACGAGCAAAAGAAATTTTATCTTTTTATGAACAAAAGGGAAGTCAAGAAAGAGTTTATACGCAAACAAGTCTTTTTTCACTTAATGAAGAAGAAATACATGAAGATAATGATGAGACTATCAAAAAATTAAAAGAAATCGATCCTCTTTATATGACACCCATTGAGGCTCTTAACTTTTTAATGGAAATTAAAGAGGAATTAAAACAAAGTAATGACTAGAAGAAATAAGAAAATTTTGTTATGATTAAAGTGGTGATAAAAAATGAAAAACAGAACTACATTGCGAAAAAATATTGTCAATATTCTTTATAAAATCTTTATTTATGAAGAAAGTAAAATAGATTATGAGATTGAAGATGTTATTCAAAGTGAAATGACGGATTCAGATCCATTTGTCTCATCTTGCCTTAAGGGAGTTTTAAAAGAAAGAGAAACTTTAATCTCTCTTGCAAATTCTTACTTAGTAGATTGGGAATTAAAAAGATTATCTAAAGTGGATCAAGCCATATTATTATTAGCTATTTACGAATTAGAATATACAGATACACCTCGTGCTGTTGTGATTAATGAAGCTATTGAACTTTCAAAACTTTATAGTGATGAGAAAGTCGTTAAAATGATCAATGGTGTTTTGGACTCAATTTGCCATAAAGATGAAAAGAATTAGAGGTCAAAAATGAAAGAAGAATATATTACAGTAAGCGAATTAAACCGCTATATCAAATATCGTCTTGATAATGATGAGAATTTACAGCAGGTTTATTTAAGAGGAGAAATTTCTAATTTTAAAGCACATACTAGAGGACATTTTTACTTTACTCTTAAAGATGAAACATCGAGAATTAATGCGATTATGTTCTCATCCAATGCCCTTCGTGTTCAATTTTTACCTCAAGATGGTATGAAAGTCTTGATTATTGGAAAAGTTAATGTATATGAGGCAAATGGCGCTTATCAAATCTATGTGAATGAAATGAAAGAAGATGGAATTGGTAATTTGTATGTTGCCTTTGAACAGCTCAAGAAAAAGTTAGAAATGGAAGGGTTGTTTGATTCAAGTAAAAAGAAAAAAATTCCACGTCTTCCAAAACGAATTGGAGTTATTACAGCATCAACAGGTGCTGCTATTCGAGATATTTTATCAACAATAAAAAGACGTTTTCCTTTAACAGAAGTCATTTTATTTCCAGCACTTGTTCAAGGAGAAAATGCTAAAGAAGATATTGTAAGACAAATTGAGAATGCCAAAAATTATGATTTAGATGTTTTAATTGTCGGTCGTGGTGGGGGAAGTATCGAAGACTTGTGGGCTTTTAATGAAGAAATAGTGGCTCGAGCAATTTATCAGTCTTCTGTTCCAATTATTAGTGCTGTCGGACATGAAATTGATTATACAATTGCAGATTTTGTCGCTGATCTTCGAGCACCTACGCCAACAGGTGCCGCAGAACTTGCAGTTCCAAATCAAAAAGACGTAAGAAACTATATTTTACAGCTGACAATACGCCTTAAAAAAGCAATGCTCAATCGTCTAACATATCAAAAACAAAGGCTCAATCAAATTGTATCAAGACCTATTATGAGAGAACCACTTGGGCTTTATCACGTTAAAGAACAAAAGTTTGATCTTGCTTATGAAAACTTATTAAAGGCCATGCAAAAGCAAATTAAAGACAAACGTTATCAATACGATCTTATAAAAAGGACAGTTCTTTTTAAGGAACCTGAAAAAATCTTATTGAAAAAACAACAACGCTACATTTTATATTTAGAAAAACTAGAAATATTAAATCCATTGCTCACTTTAAAAAGAGGTTATGCAATTGTTAAAAAAGATAGTAAGGTTGTAACTTCAATAAAAGATTTAAAAGAAAATGACAAATTGGAATTAGAATTAAAAGATGGCACTGTTCGTGCCCAAGTAATATAAGGAGGATTTTATGGAAAAAAATGAAAAAACATTCGAAGAAAATTTAGAAGAATTAGAGGGAATCGTTAAAAAATTAGAAAGTGGAGAAGTTCCTTTAGACACTGCAATTGATGAGTTTAATCAAGCAATGAAATTGGCAAAACTTTGTGATGAAAAATTAAAAGGCGCAGCAGATCTTCTTTCAAAAATAGTACAAGAAGACGGAACTTTAGAAAACTTTGAAGTGGATGAGGAAAAATAAGCTTGTGATGCATCTAAATAAGCTCTTACAATTTTTCTTCATTTTTTTACTTCTTGGAATTCCTGTTCTCTTTCTTGTTATTCTAGAAGGAAAAAATGCTTTTCTTTCTCAAAAAAAATTTTATAACTTACTTTTTCGTTTAGCAAAAGTTCTTCTTTTTATTTTTTTACTCATTGGAATTTATTCTTTTTCCTTTACAAGAACTTTAAAATTAACAAAATTGGTTAAACTTTTTGGGGCAAGTTTTCTTTTACTAGAAGAGTTTTTTGTTCTGAATTACTTTGGAACAACTTACCAAGAAAATCGAGAAAATATTTTAAAATTTTTAAAATCATTTTTATCTTTTCTTTTAGAAAATTCTCTCTTTTTCTTTTGTACTTTTCCAGTTTGTCTATTTTTATCTCACTTAAGTAAAGAGATTCAAATCGCCTTTTTAGCGTCCATCATCTCTTTTATTCTCAGTCGCTTCTTATATCAATATAATCCAGAAAAAAAAGAGATAAAATCATCCGCTTTTCTTGCCCAGATAATATTAAATATTGGTATTTTATATTATCTTTCTTATGTGAACCAATTTTTAATGACTTTTGTTCGAAGCGGAGCAATTCTTGGTGTAGAGCTTAAAGAACTTTTAATGACAATTTTTTGGATGATGATTATTTTATATGGAACATCTCATTTTAACTCTTTTGAAAAAATGAGAAAAAAACATTTCAAGAAATGACTTCTGAAGTGTTTTTTTACTCTCCTTTTTGTTCGCTATCTTCGAGCATTTTTGTAATAAAGATTCCATATCCTTTTTTGGCATCACTGACAATAACGTGGGTAACAGCACCAATTATTTTGTTATTTTGAACAATTGGAGATCCACTCATTCCTTGAACAACACCACCTGTTTCTGATAGAAGATTATTATCGGTGATTTCAAATAAAATATTTTTAGATGTGTCTTCTTTATTAATTTTTAAAATACGAATTGAATAATCTTTGACAGTGTTATTGGCTGTGACTGTTCGAATGCTTGCTTGTCCTATTTTGACCTCATCAGGCGTAGCTACTTCTAATGTGTCCGTATTAGGCAAATCTTTTAAATATGTACCAAAGATACCCGATTCAATATTTTTTTCAATTGCACCAAATTTATTTTCTTTATTATAAGTTGCATTCTTCTCGCCAGGATGACCTGTTTCACTCTTCGTAATGCCAACGACATTGGCTTCAAAGATTTTACCATCTTTTATTTCAAATTTTTTTGCAGTTGTCTTCTCAAGAATTTCATGCCCTAAAGCACCAAACTTCTTCGTTGTAGGATCAATAAATGTTAAAGTACCAAGTCCTGTAATCGTATCTTTAACAAAAAGACCGGTTTTTAAAATGCCTTGTTCATCCTGTACTAAATCTAATGTTAAAGTGGATTCTTTTTCTTCTCTTGATATTGTAACGTCGATTTTATCATCATTATTTATGGCACTGACTTCTTGGACCATTTCATCAATTGTAGATACAGCTTTTTCATTGATTTTTATAATTTTATCGCCAATGGATAAACCAGCATCTTTTGCAGGATATGTTCCGTTAACTTTGTAAAAACCTACAACTAAAATGCCTTTAGAATTCACTTCAATTCCAATCGTCTCGCCACCAGGAATAATGTTTTTCGAATAAGCAAAAACAGTTTGGGGCATACTAATTAAAAAAGACAATATAAAAATTAAAATTGCATTTTTAAATTTCAAAAAATAACCTCCTTTCTTAGCTACATTCATAGTATTTTCTAAAAATAAAAATGAATGTGTGAAAATATTTGGAAAAAGAGGAAAAAGATGTAAAAAATCTTTTAAAATTTAAAAAAATGGATATAATAAATAACATTGTGAGGAAAAAAATATGAAAGTTTGGACAAAAGTAAAAATAACAAAAAAAGACAAAGAATTAGAGCAAATCGTTACTTCATATATTAATTATATTTTTAAAGATACGGCTTTTCCATATCTTGCTAAAAAATATCAGATGACAGAATATGACGTTCAAATTTTTTATCAAAAATTAGCAGCACGAATTGCAGGAGTTCTTCTTCTATATTTAGCAGATGATAAAAAAAGACTTCAGGATATTTTAAATAAGTATTCCCAAGAAAATGCCTATTTAAAAGATTTAATTCCTGAAGTAGAAGGATATATCGATAGATAAATTGCTTTTAGAAAAAAACACTAACAACAATACTAAAAACGCTTGCGAGCATAGCAATTAATAAAATAATAGATACAATTTTAACAACTGTTTGGTTCATTCTTATCACCTCTTCAAAAATTATACTATTGAAATCGAATTTTGTAAAATAAATCTCTTTCTATTTAAGAAAATTCTTTCATAAAGTAGGGTAGAGGTGGAGAAGAAAATGGATTTAAAAACGCACTCAAAAATGATAAAAAATTCTGTTGCAGCTCAAAAAAGAAGATATTTATTTTTAATCCTTTTACTCATTGCAGGAATTCTTTCAGGAATCGTCTTTTCTCTTATTTTATCCAATAGTGATAAACAAATTATTCAGTCAAGTCTAGATAACTTTTTTAAAAGCGTTTCAACGGATGAACTAAACTATCTCTCATCTTTTATTCAAAGCTTAAAAAATCAAGTTCTACCAGCTGTTTTAATTTGGTTACTTGGAATTTCTATTATTGGTGTACCCTTTATTTTATTTTATGATTTTTTAAAAGGATTTTTGTTTGGCTTCAGTGTTGGAGCTATTCTCTTAACTTATCAATGGAAAGGCATTTTAAAAGCCTTCTTTTATGTTTTCCCTCATCAAATTTTAGGGCTTTTTCTTTCAATATTTTTGTGCTTTTATGCTCTTCGCTTTTCAGGAAAGCTCGTTGCAGTTTTGTTTTTTAAAAAAGATCTATCTTTAAAAAGAGCAATGAAGCGATATGGGCAAGTTTTTGGAATTGTTTTTATTGGTTTTTGTTTTCTTTCACTGATGGAAGTTTTTTTAGCACCAACACTTCTTCGTCTTGTTTGACAATATTTAAAAGGAAAATTATAATATAAATAAATCTTTATTTGCCCATCATTCGTTTTAAGTGGGTGAAAAAGAAAAGGGTAGTGATAAATTGGAAACAAATGGCAAGAAAAAAGTAATTGTTGGAATGTCTGGTGGTGTGGATTCTTCTGTTGCAGCAATTTTATTAATGGAAAAAGGATATGAAGTAGAAGGACTTTTTATGCGTAATTGGGATAGTTCTATTAACAACGATATTTTAGGAAATCCTAATCTCGATCATTTGATTTGTCCTCAAGAAGAAGATTATAATGATGCCAAAAAAGTTTGTGAAAAGTTAAATATTCCTCTTCATCGTATTGATTTTATTCAAGAGTATTGGGATGATGTTTTTGAATATTTTTTGAGCGAATTAAGACAAGGAAGAACACCAAACCCTGATATTTTTTGCAACAAATATATTAAATTTGATGCTTTTGTTAAAGAAGCGAAGAAATTAGGAGCGGATTATATTGCAACAGGTCATTACGCTAAGCTTGAAGATGGATTATTAATGCGAGCAAAAGATGAGAGTAAAGATCAAACTTATTTTCTCTCCCAAGTTTCTAAAGAGCAGTTTAAAAACGTGTTATTCCCTTTAAGTGATATATTAAAAAGTGAAGTTCGCCAAATTGCACTTCAACATGACTTAATCACAGCCAATAAAAAAGATTCAACAGGAATTTGCTTTATTGGGGAACGTAATTTTAAAAATTTCTTAAAAAATTATCTTCCATCCCAAAAAGGAAAAATTGTCGATATTGAAACAAAAGAAGTTTTAGGTGAACACAACGGACTGATGTATTATACAATTGGACAAAGAAGAGGACTTGAAATAGGCGGAACCAAAAAACGACTTTTTGCAGTTGGAAAAGATTTAAAAAAGAATATTTTATATGTTCAAGAAGGAGAAGACAATTCTTATCTTTACTCAGACTCTTGTATTGTTTCAAATCTTAATTTTAATGGAGATGAAAGACCAAAAGAGTGTATGGCTAAATTTAGGTATCGTGATCAAGATCATCCTGTAACGATTACTTATCTTAGTGATAATAAAATATGTGTTCATTATCAAAATGGAAAAGCAATTACCCCAGGACAAGCATGTGTTTTGTATCTTGAAACACGTTGTCTTGGTGGTGGAATTATTGAAGAAGTTCAAAAAAATGGCAAAAAATTATGGTATTTATTGTAAAGTAATTTGTCAACAAATAACTTGACTATTTACAAAAACCTCTGTAAAATAATATTAGGAGGGTATAAAGAAATGGAACAGTTAAATGAATTACTTTTGAAGCTAGGTGTTTCTAAAGTAAGACTTGCAAAATATTTAGGTGTGTCAAGACAAATGCTATATAATTATCTAGCACTGCCTACCTTGAATGAATGGCCAAAGGAGAAAGCAACCAAACTTTTAAGTTTGTTAAACATAGAAAATGAAGAAATCTTTGGAACGATTAAAGTAGATGGAGATTATATTATTGAAGTTGAAAACAGATTAAATGAGGGGGTGCGTGATTCCTCTAATCGAGAAATTTTAGCAGATCTTAAAGGATTTAATAAAAAAGAGCAGGAAATCTTGTCAGATATTATTAATCTTTTAAAAGAAAAACTCCAAGAGGATAAAACAAAAAATACTTACAATACCTATTGTTATTTATACCATTACTTGCAGTCAATGGAGACAACAGAGGAATTAAGATATATTTTAGTATATATGTCTAAATCATTAGGATTTACGCCTCCAATGGAGTTTGTTTTTAATAAAGATAAGCAATTTATTTTTGAAAGTATTATGTTTTCTGCTATGACTTTATATAATAATGGTGGAGCATCTAAAAATAAGATTGCTGAAACACATAAACGTTTTGTAAGAGACATTGAACTAAAAAATGAAGAAAAATTAAGCAGAACTCAAGAGCTAAACACAGCTAAAGTTCAAGCTTTAAGAGAGTTAGGATTTAATGAGATTAATGAATCAAACGCTAAAGAAGTTTTAGAAAAAATTGCTGAAATTCAATCACGAAAGGTGTAATACTCACCTTTTTATTATGTGTAAATAAGTGTAAACTATAATTTAAAAAGGAGTAGGGGAAGAGATAGTAAAAAGGATAATTTTTTCTTCTTCTGTTTCATTAAATTCATATATCTCTCCTATTACGTGATAATGAATAAAGTGATGAGAAAAAAGAAAACATATTATTCATTATTCATAAAAATAATAATTTATGATTTGATATTGATGAATTTAAAATTTAATAATTAAATTAATTAATTAATTTGTATTTAATTTTAAAAACTTAAATTTATATTTAACATAATTTAAAAATTTATAAAATTAAAAAATTTTGGAATTGAATAAGTTTATTGAAACATGAAAAAGGATTCATTTTATAATTATTTTAAATAAACTATGATTTATAATATTAAAATAATAAAAATTGGATATAATAATATTAAGTAAATTATAGGATTAGATTAATAACTAATTGTTATTTTAAAAGAAATTATCAACTTTGCATAATAGATATTATGTTAACTTTGTTAAAATTAATAGAATGCAATGCTTCCTCTTTTTATTTTTCCCATCATCTATAATAATATAAATCAATTTATTGCTTATTTAAAATTTTTTGTCTTTAAACTTAAACTATCTCTTATAAAAGTAATTTGAATCTATTCTTTCCATTTTCCTCCTGTCTATTCATATATATTTAATAAAAAAATTATATGTATATAAATATAACAATAACGTTGTTTAACAAATTTAAATTCAAAATAGGTAATGCTTCTCCCCTTTTTTAAGAAATTTAAATAGGGGAGTTGTACAATTTTTTTGGAAGATAGTGGCAATTAATTTTCCGCAAAAACATAATATTTATTGTCTTTTTGTTCATAATAATGAAAGAGGAGTTGAGAATAATGAAACAAAATAATCAAAAGAACAATAACAATAATAACAGAAAAAACAACAACAATTGTTCTAATGAAAATCGTCAAAATAATAATGAAAACAGATTCAATCAGAATTCTTCTAATAATAGAAATTTTGAAAATCAAAACGAATTCAAAAGAAATTTTGACAGAAATAATCAAGAAGAGAACAGATAAGCGTTCTCTTCTTTCTTTTCCCCTACTCTCTTATACTAATTCATTCAAAATACTTTTTCCAATTTCTGGAGGTAATACTTCAAAATTATCAGCGATTGTTGCTCCAATATTTGCAAGTGTGGACTGAATTGGTAATCGATGTGGACTTTTAAAATTGCGACTGTAGAAAAGAACAGGCACATTTTCCCTTGTGTGATCGCACCCTTTAAATGTCGGATCATTTCCATGATCTGCGGTGATAATTAATAAATCATCGAGCTCCAACTTATTTAACAAAAGTGGTATTTCAACATCCAATTCTTCAATTGCTTTCGCATAGCCTTCCACATCGCGGCTATGACCGTAAAGACTATCAAAATCACAGAGATTCACCATGCAAAGCCCTGTAAAATTTTTCTCAATTACACTGGTTAGTTTATTAATAGCATCCATATTATTGCTTGCTTTCATATATTTATTAATACCTTGTCCATCAAAAATATCGTTGATTTTTCCAATTGCGATGACATTATAATGATTCTCATTCAAACAATCTAACACCGTTTTTTTAGGAGGTTTGACAGGATAGTCCTTTCTTCCACTATTGTTAAGACGAAACTTTCCTAAACTTCCTACAAATGGTCTTGCAATAACTCGCCCTACTAACCAATCTTCACGAACCGTTAAAGCCCTTATCTTCTCACAATATTGGTAAAGTTGTTCTGGAGAGATAATGTCTTCATGAGCTGCGATTTGTAAATCCGAATCAGCCGATGTGTAGACAATTAAAGAACCATAGTTTAACTGTCTTTCGCCCAATTCATTGATAATTTCATTGTTGTTACAAGACCGATTGCCAATTACACGTCTTCCTGTAACTTTTTCAATTTCATCAATCAATTCAATCGGAAACCCATTTTCGTTGAAAGTTTTAAAGGGAATATTTGAAGTAATTCCCATCATTTCATAGTGTCCTGCTAAAGTATCTTTTCCTGCATTGTTAGGTCGAGCAATTGTATAATAAGCATCCACTTCTAAATTTTCATCCATATTAAGCGTATTTAAAAAACCTATTTTCTTTAAATTTGGAATAAACAAATCACACTTTTCCTTAATATGCCCTAAAGTATTACAGCCTGAGTCTTGATAAAGCGCTGCATCTTGTGCCTCTCCAACTCCAAGAGAGTCCAGTACCATCAAAAATACTCGTTTAAATTTCATTTTTCCATCCTTCTTTCTTCCCCTAATTTATTTCTTGGATGATAGTCTTGATATGCTTTTTGAATCGCATCTTGACCGATATGTGTATAAATTTTTGTCGTTTCAATATCCGAGTGCCCTAAAAGCATTTGAATACTTCTAAGATCTGCTCCATTGGATAATAAATGTGTTGCAAAACTGTGTCTTAAACTATGAGGTGAAATATCTGTTCTTAATCCTTTTTCTAAAAGTAATTGCTTTAAAATCTTAAAAAAACCCTGTCTTGAAATCCCTGTTCCACGATTGTTTAAAAATAAAAAATCTGTACTTTCTTTTTTTAAAAGAGAAGAGCGCACATCAAGATAAGCTTTTAGATAATAAAGAGCATATTCACCTAAAGGAATGATTCTCTCCTTACTCCCCTTCCCTTTTATTCGAATTACACAATTCGTAAAATCAATATCAAATACTGTCAGAGAAATTGCTTCAGAAATCCGTAGCCCTGTTGCATAAATCAATTCTAGCATACATTTATTTCGATAGTCAAATGGCGTTTTTAAATCAATATTTAAAAGAATATCCACCTCTTCTTGTGAAAGAGCTTTAGGAAGCGTTTTTTTCATCTTAGGACGCACAATAAAACAAGAGACATCTTCTAAAACAAACTTTTCCCTTAAAAGATAGTGATGAAAATTCTTAATAACTGTTAAAGTATGGGCAACTGTACTGTCCTTTTCTCCTTTTTGAAATAAAAATTTTAAATAATCTGTAATCATTTCAGTTTGAATCGATGAAACATCCATTAAAGAAAACTTTTCTTTTAAAAAAAGATTATAATGCTTTAAAGTGTATTGATATGTCTCTTTTGTATTAAAAGATAGACCCCGCTCATATGCACAAACATCAATATAATTATCCATTGCATCCTCTATTTTCAAATTAACCACCTATTCTTATTATAGATGAATTATAAGACTTTTACAAATAACAAATTTGTGCTAAAATAAATGAACAAAAAGGAGGAATGTTTTGTGACGGTTGGGATTGTTGCAGAATTGAATCCATTTCATAAAGGACATGAAAAACTGATTCAAAAAGTCAAAGAAAAATATAAGGATGCGACAATTGTTGTTGTCTTAAGTGGCAATTTTCAACAAAGAGGAATACCATCTTTACTCGATAAATGGACGAAGACAGAAATTATTCTTCATCATGGAGTTGATCTTGTTGTTGAACTTCCATTTTTCTATGCTACACAAAGCGCAGATATTTTTGCAACTGGAGCCATTTCTCTTTTAAAAGCCTTGGAAGTAGATGTGATTGCATTTGGAACAGAATCCAATGATATTAAAGGATTAAAGTCTTATGCAATCGCACAAGAAGATGAAAGTTTTAATAGTTTAGTGCAAGTGTTTTTAAAAATGGGAAATAACTATCCAACTGCACTTTCTCTTGCTTTAGAAGAATTAACGGGGAAAAGATATCAATTGCCTAATGATTTACTCATTATTAGTTATTTAAAAGCGATGAAAAAGTTAAATGCCAATTTTGAGCTTTTTCCTGTTCAAAGAGAAAAAGATTATCATGATGAAAATAAATCTTGTATGATGAGTGCAAACTTTTTAAGAAAGTCTTTAAAAGATGAACAAAGAATAGATAACTATATTGAAAAAGATGTTTTAAAGGCTCTTTCTAAGGGATTTAGTATGCAGGATGATTATTTTCCTTACTTAGAGTATAAAATCCTTTCTAGTAGGGATTTAAGTATCTATTTAGGGGTGGATGAAAATCTCTTACCCAAACTAAAAGAAAAAATATTGGTTGCTAAAAATTATGAAGAACTCATCCATTCTTTAGAGACGAAAAATCACACTTATAATTATCTATCAAGGACACTTTTACATATTTTAGTAGGTTTTAGAAAAGAAGATGCCAAAAAAACATTTAAAAATTATATTCGACTTCTTGGGTTTACTGAGAAAGGACAAAGACATTTAAATCAAATAAAAAAGAATTGCCCAATTCCTATTATCAGTAAATTTAGAAGAGAACATCAAGAATTATTAAAGTTGGATATTCTTGCAACTTCCATTTATGCTTTAGGTAGAGAAGATAAAAATAAATTAATTCATGAGGAGTTTCAAAAAGCTCCAATTCGTGTAAGGAGGGAGAATGAATTATGATTCAAACGAAAAAACAAGGAATGTTGATTGTCTTATCGGGTCCTTCTGGATGTGGAAAGGGATCTGTCATCCAAGAATTTTTAAAGACACACAAAAATACGTGGCTTTCTATCTCAGCAACTACAAGAAAGATGCGAGAAGGAGACATCCCATCTGTTAGTTATTACTTTTATACAAAAGAAGAATTTGAAAAACAAATTAAGGAAGGTGCTTTTTTAGAATATGCTACTTATGCTGGAAATTACTATGGAACACCGAAAGCTCCAATTAAGGAAAAACTCGATCAAGGCTTTGATGTTTTGTTGGAAATTGAAATTCAAGGTGCTTTAAAGATTAAAGAACGATTACCAGAGACAATTTTTATCTTTATCTTGCCTCCTAGTATGAAAGAGTTAAAAAGACGTCTTGAGGGAAGAAAAACGGAAGATCAAGAAAAAATTAGAAAACGTTTTCAGCGTGCTTATGAAGAAATTAATGAAGTAAGTAAGTATAACTATGTTATTGTCAATGATAAAGTAGAAGATGCAGCTTTAAAAATGGCAGCGATTTTAGAGGCAGAACGATTAAGAGTGGATCGTATTGAAGAAGTATTTTTAGATACAGTTGAAGAAGATATTCATGAAGAACTCATCTCAAATAAAGAGTTTTCATCCGAGACAATTCAAGATAAATTAAGCTAGAAAAAGGGGCTGTAATGAAATAAAATAAATTCATTCAGTTCTTTTCTTTTTTTCTAAAATTATAAAAGCCTTGAAAT
>CANQHD010000007.1 GCA_947623625.1 uncultured Bacilli bacterium | reverse complement strand
GCCGTATACCGAACGGTACGTACGGTGGTGTGAGAGGGACGAAATAATTTAATTATTTCTCTCTACTCGATTTATCAAATCTCAAGTCCGAATTATTTATGATTTAATTTTTCACTTTTCGTCTTTTTATCTTTGCTCCAATAAAATCTTTTAGACTGCATCCAAATATTTGATCAAAAGTATGTGTTTTGATAGTTACGAAGAAGTAGATACTTGCCCCAATAAAAGCGTAGAGGGCAATAATTAAAATTGAGATAATTCGATTTCCAGTTAAAGGAACAATTTGTTTTAAAAGAGATAGACCTAAAAGCATTAAAAGACATGCAAAAATAGAAATACCAGTATGCTTTAAAGTTTCTTTAAAAGAGGTATGCATTTTTTTCTTCAGTGAAAAAATACTAATGAAAATTGGAACAGAATAAGCAATAATCGTTGCAGTAATTGGTCCATAATAGGCTTTTAGATGAAGTTTTTGAAAAAGATAAATAGAAGGGACAGTTAAGATAAATTTTGTAAAAAGTCCTGATAAAATAGCTAGGTTTGCGCCTTTATGATTATCTGTTGCTTGCAAAATCGTATGCAGATTTAAGAAAAGTGAATAAAACAAAGCAATCATAACACTATAAGAAAAAACAGACACACCTAAGTTACTATTCCCGTAAAAAATGCACCAAACAGGTCTTGCTAAAAATGAAAGCCCAAAGACCATTGGCAAAACAAAATAGATAATAATTTGTAAAGTCTTATTAATTTTTTGATTGACTTCCTCATTTTTTTTCTTAACAAAGTCATTTGTAATATTTGGAAGAACAGATACGACAAGTCCTGATGCAAGGGAGGTGACAATCACATTTAACTTTTCACCCCAAGTTGTAATGATAGATAAGACCGTCTCAGCATTTTGAGTGGACATTTTTGCTGTCTTGACAAGAGGCTTTACAATACTCATCATGTCAATTGTATTGTATAAAGGAACTGCTATTGAAACAATAACAAACGGAATTGTATAGAAAACCAATTGTTTGAGTAATTTCTTGTCGGTAATTTTTCTTTCTTCATTTGTAATGTGAATTTCTCTTTCTTTTTTTCTTTCCTCTTTCATTTTACATCTTAGGTAAATAAGCGCCACAACGGCTCCAATTGTTGCAGCAAAGACACTGATACCAACAGCTTCTTTAACACCCCATAACTTCATCGCAGCAAAGCTTCCAAAAATAATGATAATGACACGTACAAGTTGTTCTAAGACTTGACTGATAGAAGAAGGAGTAATATAGCGATGTCCTTGTAAATATCCACGCATATTACTGAGCATTGTAACAAATAAAATAGCTGTTGCGGAAATTCTTAAGACAAACGTAATATCTTCTTTTGTATTTCCTCCCTTGATGCCACCGATAATACCTTCTGCAATGATTGGGGCAGCAACGAATAAAACAATCGTTGATAAAATAGCCATGATAAAAGTAATTTTAATCGCAGTTCGATATGTTCTTCTTTTCGCATCTTCATAACCTAAAGCATGGTATTCACTGATTATTTTACTAATAGCAAGTGGAATTCCAACGGTAGAAAAATTTAAAAATAGTGTATATATATTATAGGCATATCCATATAGAGCCCTTCCATTGGTTCCAATAATAGAGTGAAAAGGAATCACATAAATAATTCCTAAAATTTTACTGATTACAAGACAAAGAGTCGAAATCATTGCACCTTTAATAAATGTATCTTTCTTCATTTGATCACCTTTATTAGATTATAACGAAAAATACTTCATTTCACAAGAAAGACAAAAAGAAAAAGTGCTATGAACACTTTCCTTAAATCATATAGTGATTGTTTTCATTATTGAAGTCGTTATTAGATGAGAGTGGTACAGGATAGCCTCCTTCAAGTCTACGAACTCTTGCTTCTATTCTATCTAGTTGTCTTTCAAGACGGGCTACTTTTTTTTCTAATTTTTCAACTTTATCATAGAGATAATTGTTATCAGATTGATTTGGATACATCATATTATTACTTCCTTGATTAGGATAACCCATATTGGGGTTCATTGGATTAAAAGTATTTGGATACATATTTTTTCCTTCCTTTCAATTTAGTATATGTAACTGTTTGAAAAATATGATATGATAAAGGCAAAAAAAGGAGAATTTATGCGGCTTAGAAATTTAAAAAATACAAAGACAATTTTAGAAGAGTCCTGTTTTTTGGTGAAAAATCCAGAAGATTATAAAGGAAACACAGATGCTCTTTTTTCCAAAAAACAACCACTTCATATTGAAATTGGAATGGGAAAAGGAGATTTTATAATCCAAATGGCAAAAAAACATCCCGATATTAATTATATTGGTATTGAAAAATTTGATAAAGTACTTGCTCGTGCTTTAATCAAAATACCAAGCTCTTTATCGAATTTAAAAATATATCGGTATGATGCTGTGAATATCTCATCGTTATTTGAGCATGAGGTTGAGAGAATTTATTTGAATTTTTCAGATCCATGGCCTAAAAAAAGACAGGAGAAAAGGCGCCTTACAAGTGAAAATTTTTTAAAAGAATATGATTTTGTTTTTCAAAAGACAAAAGAGATTGAATTAAAAACAGATAACGTCGCTTTTTTCCTTTATTCTTTGGAAACGTTGAGTGGACATGGTTATCGTCTTTCAAAAATATCTCTTGACTATCATAAAGACTTGACGATAGATACTGCAGTGAGTGAATATGAAAAGAAGTTTTTACAAAAGCAAGTTCCAATTTGTCATGTAAGTGCACAAAAGTGAAGATGACAAGGAAAAAAAACGATTTTTTTGTCTAATTTGAATAAAAAAATAGGCAAGATGAAAAAAGTTTGTTATAATAAAAAAGAGTAGGTGAAATATGAAGACAAAAATAATATTTCTTTTCTATATTCTCCTTCTTCTAACAGGATGTGAATTGGTAACGAATCCAAGTGTAGATAAAACCTTATCGACAGTTTTAGGAAAAAAGTCTTCGCTTTCAAATCAAGTGTTTGAAGGATATAAGTATTATTTGCCACGTGGAATGAAGTTGGGATCCAAAAGCGATTACAACATGACTTTAAAAGATGGAAAAGGAAATACTTACTACTTGTATATTGATGTAATTAGCTATTATCATAAAGAAGACATCCTCTTTGAACAAAATAAAGAGGCATATTACTCTAGTTCCTTAGAATATCAAAATAAGAAAGGATACTTAGAAATTACACAAATTGGAGAAAATGGTTATTACTTTATTGAAGAGATGTTTAATTATGCAAAATTAGAAGCATATGTGAAAAAAGAAGATTTGGAAGATGCTATTGCTATGATGAGTACAATATTAAATTCAGTTCAGTACAATCATAAAGTTTTAGCAACTTTAGTTGGAAATAATATTTTGCATTATCAAGAAGAAACATTTACAATTTTAAAACCTAAAGGGGACGAGGTTACCGACTATGAAAATTATTTACAATATGATCAATATATCGATAAAGACAATGAGCTCCCTGAAGAAGATCAAATTGAAATAAAAGAAGAATAAAAAATAGAGGTGTTCTATGAAAATATTAGATAAATTAAAAAATGCTCTTTTTGAAGAAGAATATGTTGAAGTAGAAGAAAAGCCAGTTGCTCGCAAAGAAAAAGCAAAGGAGAAACCTATTGCTAAAAAGATTGTTATGCCTAAAGAAGATCCTGTTGTTGAAATGGAAGAGCCACAAGAAGAAAAAAAATCTTTTGTTTTTCCAGTCATCGATGAAGAAGACTTTGTGGACTTAACGGATAAAAAGAAAGAGGAAGCACCTAAAAAAGAAGAGACATCTCCACCAAGTGACTTTTTGTATGAAGAAGAAAAGCCTTATCATGATGCATATTCTAAAAATTCAAATTATTTTGATCAAAAGGTAAGTGAACCGCCTTTATATTCAAGCGGAAATCGAAAAGAACCACAAATTCAAATGCATGAATATGGTTATGAGAAAAAAAAAGACAAGCAATCTTTTACACCTTCCCCAATTATTTCACCCATTTATGGTATTTTAGATAAAAATTATAAGAAGGAAGATGTCGTTTCAAAAAAAGAAGTTCGTTTAAGTAATTATGGAACTCCTAGTAATAAAATCGATTTAGATGCAGTTCGAGCTAAAGCGTATGGTGAGACGGATGATAGTATCTTTGAAGAAGAATTAACAGAAGAGAAAATCTCTGAGTCTAGACCTTCTTTGATTGCTGAAGAACAAGATGAAGATACCCTTTTGGATATTAGTGCTGATAAAACACCAACAGTTGCGAAAGTCACGGTTGGGGATGCAGAGGAATATTTCCAAGATTTAGGGTTAGAATATAATATAGACTACAAAGATGCAAGCAAAGAAAAAGCAACGGGTAGACGATCAGACTTAAGAAATGATGACCGGGATGATGCTCCGATTGAAGAAAATTTATTTGATTTAATTGATACGATGTACGAAGAAAGAGAAGGTGAATAAAAGTGGAATTTTTAGCCCAATTTTTACCGATTGTCTTATACATTGCAGTCATTGCTTTAGTGGTTGTCTTAATTGTTTTTGTTCTAAGAGCCATTGAGACACTGAATAGAGTCAATCATCTTGCGGATGATGTTTCGCATAAGTTAACAACACTAAATGGAATTTTTGATTGCATTGATATCGTTACGGATAAAGTGTCTATGATAAGTGATACGCTTATTAATACAGTTGCAACTGTTATTGGTAAGGTGTTTAAAAGAAAAAGAAAGGAGATAGATGAAGAAAATGGAGAAGAAGAGTAAAGGAACATTAAAATTTGCATTAGGAGCAGCTGTTGGAGCAGGACTAGGAATTTTATTTGCTCCTAAGAAAGGTGAAGAGACAAGAAAAGAGTTAAAACAAAAGTTAGATGAGCTAATGCAAAGAGCGAAAGAAATTGATTTTGATGAAGTAAGGGAAACAATTGACCTTAAAATTGTAGAAATTAAAGAAGACTTAGAAGATCTTGATAAAGAAAAAGCCTTAAAAATTGCCAAACAAAAAGGTGAAAAAATTAAAATAAAATGTCAAGAACTTGTTAATTTGGCTGTTGAGAAAGGAACACCTGTTCTTGAGAAGGCAGCAGATGATGTTCGAGTAAAAGCCATTGACGTTATTACTGAAGTATTGGAAAAACTACAACGTGAAGAAGATAAAAATAAAAAGTAATCCACAGTTTTTGTGGAAAACTTTTTTATGAGATTTGACAAATCAAAATGAATTTGACATAATAAGTAAAATTTCTTAAAAGAAAAGTGACGAAGTAGAAGAAACAACTTTTAAATAGAGACTTAAGGAAAGGTGGAACCTTGAGAAAAGCTTTCTTTGAAATACAACACTTTGATAAGAAAACGTATTTTGGCGTTAACAACTAAAGTGCAGTTTTATACTGAATAAAGGTGGTACCACGGATTAATTCGCCCTTTAATTGGAAGAGTTAATTCCGTTTTTTTATATCTAATGAAAAGGAAAGGAATCACTATGGAAAATTTAAAAAGAAAATATGCAAGATTTATTTTAGAAGAATGTTTAAAAGTAAAGGAAGGAAAACCACTTTATATCGCATCTAAATCCTATCTTGAAGATTTTACAAATCTTTTTGTTCAAGAAGCTAAGAATTTAGGTGTTACTGATATTTATTTAGAAGTAACAGATCCTATGAAGCAAAGAGAACTTTTACTAGAAAAAAGCGTTGATGAATGCATAAAAAGTAAAGAGTTTGATCGCAGTAAAATGAATGAGTATGCACAAAAAGATGCCGCTTTTGCTCTTTTTACATCCCTTTATCCACATAGCATGGATGGTGTTTCTCAAACCAAACTTGGTGAGTTGAATAAGAAAATGTCTGAACAGATAAAAATTTATAAAGACTTACAAAGTAAGCTTGCTTGGTGTATTTTTGGAGTAGCCAATATTTATTGGGCAAAAGAACTTTTTCAAGAAGAAAACGATCCACTTACGAAACTTTGGAATTTAATCTTTGATATCTGTCATATTCAAGATGAGAATCCAGGAAAAGTATGGCAAGAGAAAATGCAAAAGAAACAAAGTCAAGCTGAACAATTAAATCAGTTACACCTAAAACAGCTTCATTATCAAAATGGAAAAGGAACAGACATTAAAATTTCTCTTCCAGAAAACTATTTATTCCAAAGTGCCAAAGAAAATGCTTATATGGTTAATATGCCAAGTGAAGAAGTCTTTACGTCTCCTGACTATAGAAAGACAGAAGGCATTGTCTATAGTAGTAAACCACTTTTATATAATCATGTTTTAATTGATCAGTTTTGGATTCGTTTTGAAAATGGGAAAGCCGTAGATTTTCATGCTGAAAAAGGAGAAGAGATGCTTTCTTCTATTCTTCATATGGACAAGGGTTCATCTTATCTTGGAGAATGTGCTCTTGTTGATGATGATTCTCCTATTTCAAATTCAAAAGTGCTTTTTCAAGATACACTCTTTGATGAGAATGCATCTTGTCACTTTGCACTCGGAAGAGGTTTTCAAGAATGCATTGATAATGGTGAGAATTTAACGAAAGAAGAGTGTTATAATAAAGGAATTAATGACTCTTGTATTCATGTTGATTTTATGATTGGTACAAGTGATATGAAAATTACTGGAATAACAGAAAATAATGAAGAAGTTATCATTATGAAAGATGGTAATTTGCAAATAGATTGAGAGGTAGTAAAATGACATTATTTGAAGAATTAAAATGGCGAGGACTCATAAAAGATGTCTCAAGTCCATTACTTGAAGAAAAAATTAATCAGGGAGGACTTACCTTTTATATTGGTACTGATCCTACTGGAGATAGTCTACATATTGGGCACTTTTCTTCATTTTTAATTTCGAAAAGATTAAAAGACGCTGGACACAATCCTATTCTTTTAATTGGAGGAGGAACCGGTTTAATTGGGGATCCAAAACCAACTTCAGAAAGACCCATGATAACAAAGGAAGAAGTTGAACACAATTTCGCATGTTTAAAAAAGCAAGCCGAAGAATTATTTGGATTTAAAGTTGTCAACAATAATGACTGGATTCAAAAAATTTGTGTGACAGATTTTTTAAGAGATTATGGAAAATATTTTAATGTGAATTATATGCTGGATAAAGATATTGTAAGAAGAAGATTAGACTCTGGAATAACGTATACAGAATTTTCTTATATGATTTTACAAGCCCTTGACTTTCTTCATCTTTATGAAAATGAAGGATGTACTTTACAAGTTGCTGGTCAAGATCAATGGGGAAATATTACGGCAGGAATTGATTTAATTCGTAAAAAAGCAGGAGTAGAAGTCTTTGGGTTTACAATGCCACTTCTTACAAAAAGCGATGGAACCAAATTTGGAAAAAGCGAAGGAGGTGCCATCTGGTTAGATAAAGACAAAACAAGTCCTTATGAACTTTATCAATTCTTAATTAATGCTGAAGATGATAAAGTAATAGATTACTTAAAGTTTCTCACATTCCTTTCGAAAGAAGAGATAGAATCCCTTGAAGAAAGTACACTAAAAGAACCAGAAAAACGTCTTGCCCATGAAGCGCTTGCTCGTGAAGTTATCACATTTATTCATGGCAAAGAAGCTTATCAAGAAGCAAAAGAAATTAGTCAAAAACTCTTTCGAGGTGCAATAAAAGATTTTACCAAAAAAGAGGTTGAAGAAGTATTCAAAGGTGTTATAAAATATGAAATAGATAAGGATATATTATTACTGGATGCCTTAGTCAATCATCAAATTTGTAGTAGTAAGCGAGAAGCAAGAGAATTTATTAGAACTGGAAGTATTTATGTGAATGGTGAAAAGCTTCAAGATGAAGAAGCTCACTTAACAAAAGAAAATGCAATAGAAGAGAAATATTTTGTGATTCGAAGAGGAAAGAAAAAATATTTTGTTTTTTCGCTTAGATAGTAAGGAGCGATGGAAATGAAAAAAGAAAAAGCAAAGATGGAAGAAAATAAATCCAAAAAATTAATAAAAATTTTAAAGATTGTTTCGATCATTTTTGGGCTCATTTTAATAGCAGAATGTTTTTATTTAGTTGTGTTATATAAAAATAGAGAAAGTAAAACAATTTATGCTAATATGACTTCAGGTATGATTCAAGAAAAAGACTCTTTTTATGCAGTTGGATCTAGTGACTTTAAAAATAGTTCTATTGGATATCAAAAAGGTTATCAAAAAGCAAGGTTTGCAAAGTACTCGAAGAATGGAAAGTTGATTTTTGAAAAAGCTTATCTAGACGGTTACAGTAGTGTTTATAATGATGTCGCAAAAGTTGGAAAGAATTATATTGCAGTTGGTCAATATCGAAAAACAAAGACAAATCAAAAAGAAAACACAGGACCTGCTATTCTTGTTAAATATAGTGAAGATGGAAAAGTTCTTTTAAAAAAGGAAGAGTTAATACTAGATGATACGAAATTTACAAAAGTAAAAGCTTTAAAAGATGGTGGATATTTAGTTGTAGGTCAAAGTATTTTTGAAAATATGACTCTTGGAACGGATGATAGAGGAGGAGCAATTATTATTCGCTACGATAAAGATGATAAAGAATTGTGGAGAGCCAATTATGGTGGAAGTAAATCTGGTATTTTCCAAGATGTTTATGTGGATGAAGAAGAAAAAGTGATTTATGCAGTTGGAAAAGATGCTTCACGAACAGGAATGCTTGTAAAATACAACTTTGATGGAGAACGTATTTTTACGAAGAACTATTCTTACACAGATACAATTGGGTTCACAAGTATTGAAAAGCTCAATGATGATTTTATAATTGGTAGTAGTAAAAAAATAAGCGAAGATCGTGATGATTATAAAACAGAAGCGCTTCTTCTTAAATATGATAAAGATGGAAACCTTCTTTTTGAAAAGACTTATAAGAAAAATGAAATGAGTCGCTTTAACGATATAGTTATAATAGATAATAAGATTTATGCAGTTGGTCATAGTGCCATTTTAAACAAAGAAAAAACAACCAAAGCTCTTCGTTCATTTGACTACTCTGGTATTTATGTTTGTTATAAGGAAGATGGAAGTATCATTAAGTCAAGTGAATATAAAGAAAAAAACGCTTCGATTTACTTTAGTAGTCTCCTCAAAGAAGGTGATAACTTATTAGTTTCAGGACAAGGAAGTGCAAAATTATTCAAGTCAAATCAAAAAGATACGCGTTCATTTTTAATAGAACTTAATCGTCAAGGAAAGAAATTGAAACAGCTTTATTGAAAATAAAAAAAAGAAACTGAGTGGAAATGAATAAATTCTATTCAGTTTCTTTAATTAGAAATTGAATTACTAATTTTGACTTTTGACTCTTAGCTACAGTTCTACCATAACTATTGCCTCTTGCTTAGTTGGTAATTGGAATTCCTACTCCATAACATTTCATCTACCATGTAAGTTACATGTTATATTTTTAAATTCTTTTATTCTTGATTAATTAATAAGTTAACTAAAAATAATAGTTGAATGTGAAAAAATCACATAAAAGCTTGAAAAATATAAAAAGATATGTATAATAGTCTTCACAAATGAGAAAAATCATAATATAATGTAAGATAACAAGGTAGGAGGAATAAAAATGTTAATAGGTTTTAAGGTGAAAAATTTTAAATCTTTTAAAGATTTACAACATTTTTCTCTACTAGCTGGTAAAATTAGGAGTAATGATAATCATATTGTGGAAATTGGAAAACATAAAGTATTAAAATTCTCTGGAATGTTTGGCGCTAATGGTTCGGGAAAGTCTAATTTTATTCTGGCATTAAGTATGGCGCAAACTATTCTAAGCAAGGGTATTGGAACTTTAATAAATAACTTATATTATAGAGGATCAGAAATTTTAAATAATGAAGATTCATATTTTGAATATGAAATTGCTTTGAATGATAAATTGTATTCGTATGGGTTTGAAATTAATATTTTCAAAAAAGAAGTTATATCAGAATGGCTTATTGATATGACTAAAAACACTGAAAAAGTTATTTTTGAGCGTGATTTAAAGAAAAATTTAAGTAATACTGGCTATAAAAAAACCAATAGTATATTTTCAAATTGTCTTATAGAGATGAAAAGCAATAGATCTGAATTATTTTTAAAGGAAATAATAAGAAGAATTTCAATGTCTAAAAATGAGGATGAGTTTTTTAATGATATTCTTAGTGTATATAGATTTCTAATGTTTGATATGATTATTGTTAAACCACAAAACCATAAATTATTTGATATTGATTATTATAAAAGAAAAGATAAGATACTTGAAATACTAGAAGCATTAGATATTAATATAACTGATATTGATAATGAAAAAACGGATATAAAAAATATTCAAGCAAAATTACCAGATAATGTTTATATGGATTTAATGCATGATATAGATTTAATGACATCTAGGTTTAATAAAATTAGTTGTACCTTAAGAATTGAAAATGATTTATATACAATAAAAAAACAATCAGATGGAATATATGACGTAAATACATTGAAATTTAAACATAAAAATAGTGATAGTTCTTTTGGAACATATGAAGAATCTGATGGAACGATTAGAATACTTGAATTGATTGATATTCTACTTTCAAAAAATAAATTATTTTTAATAGATGAATTAGATAGTAGTTTACATCCAATTTTGGTTGATGGATTATTAAAAATATTTTTGAAAGCAAATACTAATAATCAATTGATTATTACAACACATGAGTTAAAAACTTTAGATTTTGATTTAGTAAGAAGAGATGAAATTTGGTTTGCTGAAAAATCAGATAATGGAGATTCAAAAATATATTCATTAGAAGAATTTAAAGATGTCGCAAGATTTGATAGAAAGATTGATAAAGCATACATGGAAGGTAGATTTGGTGCAATAGCCAGCATAAATACTGATTATGAGAATTAAAGAACCATTTGCACAAGAAAGACTATCAGAAGAAAAGAGCTATAGAGCAAAATATTTTATTGCTTCTGAAGGTCAAACCACAGAACCTAGATACTTTGAAAAATTAAATCAATCCGTTCTATCAGAAAATGTAACAATCATTAATATATTAAGAGATTATGCTAATTTAGGAAACAGCAATCCAACATATTTGATAAAATTACTACAGGAATTCTTAAATAATAGAGATTCAGAAGTTTCTGTTTTAGAGTTAAAAAATAAAATTGCGAATTGGGATCATGAGAATCCTAATAAAATAAATTTAAATATAATAAATGATGAATTGGATAAGATTTATAAATCAAATGATTATAAAATACCTTATACTGATTTAGAAAATTTATTTATGCACTTGTTTAAAAGTGATATTTATAAAGATTTAGCTTCTCATTTTTCTTTATATTTTTCTGCACAAGATGTTACTTATTCACCAACAACAGATTCTCTAAATATGGTAATAGACCGTGATAAAGATAGTTTTACAGAGAAACAGTATGATGAAGTAGTAAAATTTTGCAATGAAAATAATGTTAATTTATATGTCAGTAATCCTAATTTTGAATTTTGGTTATTCCTACATTTTAAAGAAATCGAATATGAAGATAATCAAAAAATGCTAGAAAATCCAAAAGTTAATAGTTCTCAAAGATATCTTGAAAAAAGATTACATGATATTTGTAAATATAAAAAGACAAAATTTTTATTTGAACCATTCGAAAAAAATGTCCATGAAGCAATATTAAGAGAAAGAAATTACGAAGAAAATGTTCCTAAATTAAAAAATAATTTAGGAACCAATGTAGGAAAACTTGTTAATCAGATAATAAAAACTAAAAATGAAAGGAACTGAGTAGAAAGGAATATTCCATTCAGTTTCTTTTTTATGAGTTTGATGATGGAGTAAGATAAAATTTAAAAGAGGAAAAATTTTCTTTCCCAAAACAAAAAAGAGCTGAAAAGAAATAATTCATTTCCACACAGCCTTTTTTATTTGTTGTAAAATTCAACGATTAATGCTTCATTAATATCAGCACTCAACTCAGATCTTTCTGGATATCTTACATAAGTACCAGCCATTTTTCCTTCATCAAAAGTTACAAACTCAACGCGTTTTGTTACTTTCTCAAGGGATTCTTTAACAGCTTTATGATCACGAGAATTTTCTTTTAAAGCAATTGTTGATCCTGGTTTAACACGGAATGATGGAATATCTACTTTTTTACCATCAACAGTAATATGACCATGATTTACCAATTGTCTTGCACCACGACGTGTTGTTGCAAATCCCATTCGATAGACTAAGTTATCCAGACGAGATTCAAGAAATTTTAAGAAATTTTCACCCGTAATTCCTTTTAACTTAGAAGCTTCATCAAAAGTTTTTCTAAATTGACGCTCTGAAAGACCATACATAAAGCGAACCTTTTGTTTTTCTTTTAATTGTGTTCCATAATCAGATAGTTTTCCTTTGCGATCATTTCCATGTTGTCCTGGTCCATATGGACGACGTGCGAGTTCACGTCCTGTCTCACTTGTTGAAAAACCAACACGACGACTTCTTTTATATTCAGGTCCTGTATATCTTGACATGTTTTATTCTCCTTTCTATTAATTACAAATCCGGAAGAACAATTTGCTTTCCTAATGCTTAGGGAGTTTACTTTTCGCCTAACAGCCAAGGTTACTTAAAAAAGCAACACATTAAGTCACTTGAAAGCATGCTGTTTCTTTGAATATGCAAGTAAGATTATATAAAAACTTCTTCTATTTGTCAACTTTTTTTCATGGGAGCAGCTAAAAAGAGTAAATTTTAACAGAAATTCTTCGCAAAGAAAATTTGATATAATAAACATAATAAGGTGGTTGTAGTGATGTGTGAAGAATTAAAAAAAGAAATTGAAGAAAATCAAAATTTAGGAAGAAGAGCTAGAAGAATAAAGGAACGTGAACTACAAAGAAAATATAATAATAGTACTATTAGAATTAAATCCAATAAAACCTTTAAAAAAGCTGAAGGACTGAACAAAGCGCAAAGAAGACAATTACTTCAAGATAAAAATTTTTTAAATGAACTTAGAAAAATTATAAATAAATATTTTCCATCTCTAAATAGCTTATTTTCTAATTTAACAGATAAAAGACATAAAAGTTATATTAAGTACAATATTAGATCTATTATTATGACTAGGTTATTTGCTTTATTATGTGGTATTACTACTATGACTGAAATAAATAATGAATTTAACAAGGAAAAAGCTATTAAAAACCTATCTATTATTTGTGATCAAAATCTAAAAGAAATTCCTGACTGGCAAACTATTCAAGATGTTATTGAAGAATTGAATTATAATGAAATAGATGATATTAGAAAATATATGTTTAAAGCTTTACTTAGAAGTAAAATGTTTGATAGATTTAGATACAAAAATTGCATTCAGTTAATTGTTGATGCTACTGGTTTAACTTCTTCAGATTATAATTTAAATGGAAATTGTTTAACTAAGACAAGAGATGGTAAAACTAAATATTATAAGTATGTTTTAGAAGCTAAAGTATGTTTTGGTAATATGATTATTAGTATTGATTCTGAATGGATTGAAAACACTCCCTTAAACAATGAAAATGAAAAGCAAGACTGTGAGGTAAAGGCTTTTAAAAGAATGGCTTCAAGAATTAAAAAGAACTATCCTAAACTTATATTTATTGTTACTGGTGATGCTTTATATGCCACTACTCCAATGATTAATATTTGTAAGGATAATAAATGGCATTATATATTTAATTTGAAAAAAGATAGACTAAAGAGAGTTTATGAAGAATTTGAGGATAATATTAACTATGAAAATGAAGTTTCTAAAGATAATTATTTTTTATCATCTGGAATTGTATTTATTGGAAACAAATTAAATGTTTTTCGATGCATTGAAGTTAAAGATAATAAAACTACTATCTTTAATTATGTAAGTGATTTAAAAATAAATAACTATAATATTGAAGAAATGGTGGCTATTGGAAGACGTCGTTGGAAAATAGAAAATGAAGGATTTAATGAGCAAAAAAATGGCACATTTAAAATAAGCCATTTGTGTAGTAGATTTGAGAATGCTTTAAAAATACATTACTTATTTATTCAAATTGCCCATACTATAAGGCAATTACTAGAACTTGGATCTTTAGCGATTAAAGATGTTAAAAACATTATCACAAAAAAAGAAATAAGCAAAAATATTCTCCACACACTTATTTCTTCCATAATCACAAATCTAGAAAGTTCAGATTTAAACTTTCAATTAAGATTTGATGATTAAATTATACTACAAATAATGTTCTTTGAAAACTAGTGTGGAGAGTATTTTTTAAATTTCTTGTCAGAAATTCTTTTTGTCGTGCCTAAATTTAAGCGAAAAAAAACTTTATGAATTTTTTTGACTCTTTATTTCATAAAGTTTTAACTTTTAAATCAATTTACTCTTTTTTACTGCATGGGAGCTATTTGCTGAATTCTTCGTTTAACCGATAAAACTTTCTGCTTTGGTATCTTTTCCCAAGGATGATAAAAAATAGGAATGAGTCGGTTCTTTAAAATCTCTTCACTTGAGAGTGAATACCCAAACTCCTCTAAATGATTTGAAATGAATGTGCTTGCAGTATGCTTATTTCCATCAGTAAATGGCTGAAACATCATAATGAGAGCACCAACTCTTAAAATTGCTTCAATTTGTTTATGAATAGAAGCATTTTCTAACTTCGAAATCCTCTCACAAGACTGACTAATAAAATAAATCATATCACACAAATTTAAATCTCGAACAGCATAATCTATATCTTCTTCTTGAAAAATTTCTCGATAAATTTCTTTAATTTGCTCAAAATATTCCATGATGAGAACCCCCCTTATTAAAATTACGCACCAAGTTCATAAATTGTCAAGTAAAACTTTAATTTTGAAAATTTATATGATATTCTAATGATAGAAAAAAAGCCAATAGAAAAAGAAAAGTGGTGTATAAAATGAAGTATAAATATAAAAAAGGACAAATTTTTGGAAAAAAACTTCATGTTTCTAAAGAGATTCAAAGAAAAATTTATCAAAATGAATTATCTTTAATAGATTATATCCAAAATCAGTTAGATGATAAAATTCCTGTTTCTTGTCTTAGAAAGTCTGATCGAAAAATTGTTCAAGAATTTGGTCTTGAAAGAATAAAAAAACTTGATTGGGAAATGTTCTATATGTTAGATGAGGATGTGGATTTAGGTGAAATCTTTGAAAATATTGACTCTGATATGAATAAAAGTTTGTATGAATTTCTCAAAGATAAAATCTCTCTGGAACACTATTCTGATCAAATGAAAAAGGAGTATCCTAATCGCTTTTTTGATGATGTTGGAACAACTCATGATGAAATTTCTGATTTTAAAGACAAATTTAATTCTGGACGTGCTACTTTAGAAAGCATTGTTTCGCATTGGGACTTATGCCAAGAAAAAGATTTAAGTTATTGTCTATTAAAAGATCGTGAAAATGAATCTAGCATTACTGATTTAGAACTAAAAGAAATGATGGCACAATATAAAGGTTTAATTCCATTTGTCTTGCAACAAGAAAATATCTATAAATTTTTTAGAGAAATAAGAGAACTTAAAGATGAGGAAAAACAGGAATATATAAAAAGTATTACGGATAAAGTTTTACAAGAAATGATGAATCCTCGTTCAGGCTTGATTACCTCGCCATTATCCAATTTGGAATATCAAGAAATATTTAAATATTCATCATTAAAAAATTATCTGGAGAAGCAGTTTAAGGGAATCGCTTTTCCGAACTTAATTAAAGAGCTAGACAACTTGCCAGATGACTATGTTTTTCATCTTCCATTTTCTTTCGCAACTTTATGTGACTTTAATGTGATTAGATTTGTTGACTTTTTTGGACTTAAAAATGTCGTTGATTTTGATAATGAAAATAATCATTTTTTTACAAAAGATAATTGTAAAATGTTGAAGATGATGTATGAGAAATATTTATTAAATTCTTTACAACGGAATAAAGGTGCAGATAGTAACTTTGATACAAGAAAAAGTAAAGGATCAACTCCTTTTACAAAAGAAGAATTTTATGAAGCCATGAGAAAAATGATTATATATGGACCTACAGCTACAGATTATTTACCTCATACATCTAAACCAGATTATCGCAGCATAATAGGACCCTTTCAACAGCAAAATCCTGATTTGTTCCTTAATGATGACAAAGATGAAGAATTGAAAAGTCGATTTTATACAAAAACAATTACCCCTCAATGGTTAAGACAACATCCACAATATATTCAAGATTTAGCAAATAAAAAGTTGAGTGCTTTTTTTGAACGTAAAATAATAGAATTAGAATCAGGCGTTATTATGAATTGGTATGAGTTTTTAGAGGATAAAGCAGATCACCAAAGTTTAATGCAGTTTATTATTGATAATCAAGAAATAATAGACTACCTATTATCTGCTCATGAAAAGAAAGATAAGATAAGTTTTTCTTATTCAGATGATACCCTTGAAAAAATAAAAGAAAAAATGAAAGAGAAGTTTATTGAAAATATTATAGTCTTCGGTAGAGAATATCCTAGAAATGTTAGCAAGCCTGTAAAAGATGCATTTCCAGGAATGTTTTTAGAAGAAGATGCTCCAATAGAATTACAGGATGCCTTTTATAAAAGAAAACTTACTCGAGAATTTATCTTATCAGACCCAAAATATGTCAGAGCTTTACAAAAAGTTAACTTAGAGTGTGTTTATCCTTATATGCCCATCGTTGTTCAAAATGCTCAGGGAAAAAGTGAAAGCATGAATTTAGTTCGTTTCATCCAAGAAACAAGTCAAGAAGAAAGTCTTAGTGTTATGTTGTCTTATGGAAATTATATTCATACTTTATTAGAAAATTCTCCTAGTTACTATGCACCATCTTTTAAGAAAAAATCGACTAAAGAAAATTTGCTTAATCAGTTCAATACTTGGATTTATCAAGGTATTATTGAACATAAAGCTTTACTTGAAGAAGATATGCCTCTTTCCTTTAAAGAAAAGTACCCCAAACTATTTTTAAAAGACGATGCGCAAGAAGAATTAAAAGAAGCTTTTTATAAGGGAGAAATAACGAGGGATTTTCTTTTATCTCATTCAAATTATATGGAAGACTTAAGAAATATAGATTTAAATTATCTCTATCAATATATACCTGTTCGTTTTGAAGATGAAGAAGAATATCCTAGAAATGTTAGTTTAACTGGACTCATTCAAGAAGCGTTTCAAGAAGAAGGTCTTGATATTATTCTTTTATACGGTCCTTATTTAGATAAGCTTGCTTCTTTAAATGCAACGGAAAAGTTTACTGTTCATGGACCTCTAACACGAGAAAGTCTTCTAAAACAAATAGATGAGTGTCTTTATTTGCATATTATCAACAAAGAAATAACTTATCAAGAAGATATGCCTCTTCACTTTAAAGAAAAGTACCCTGAATTATTTTTGAAAGAAGATGCCCCAAATTCATTAAAAGTTATGTTTTATCAAGGATTGTTGACAGAAGAATTTCTCTTGTCTCACCGAGAGTATCTTCAAGATTTAAAAGATATAGATTTAGGCTTAATTTTTAAAACAGGACTTGTTTGGGTGGAAAATGAAGCTAAAGATATAGAGGAGATAAGTTTTTATAAGTTTCTAAAACAAGTTTTTCAAGAAGATACATTTGATGTCATAGTATCCTATAGAAAATATTTTGAGCAAATATTTAAAAAAGATACTTATTTTATTACTTTTTCTCCACCTATATCAAGAGAAAATGTTTTTCGGCAAATCGATGAATTTCTCTATAATAAAATTTTAGAAAAAGAAGTCTCATATGATGAGAATATGCCTCTTCATTTTAAAGAAAAGTATCCTCAATTATTTTTAAAAGAAACGGCACCAGCTGAATTAAAAAAAGTCTTTTACACAGGACAAATAACGCACCAATTTATTTTGTCACATCCAGAATATCGAGATGAGCTAAAACATATTGATTTAGAGTATTTATATGATATTTCTATTCCAACAAAAACAAAAAATGGTCTTATTTGCTTTGAAAATATTTCAAAATTTATTAAAGAATCTTTTAAAGAAGATGGACTGGATATTATGATTTTGTATGGAACATATCTTGAAGAAATAGCAGAGGTTGAATTAAGAAGCCCTGCAATTAACTTAAATTCAGGTCTTTCTCCATCTTATGTTCTTGAACAACTCAATACTTATATTTACCAAAATATTGTAAAGGGAAATATAAGATATAATGAGAATATGCCTTTATACTTTAAAGAAAAATATAAAGATATGTTTTTAGATCAAAATATAGATCCAGAAATTCGCAGGCAATTTTATGATGGAAAACTTTCACTAGAAAGCTTTGAGAAAAATCCTCACTTGTTAGAAGAACTCTCAAGTGTCAATATCGCTTATGGTTTTTCAAAACAATATGCTTGGATTGCAACATTATTTCAAAATGAGAATTCTTTAAAAATGGCAAATGTGAATCGCTTGAAGGTTCTAGCTGAATGTATGAAAATTTCAGATATGAATCTTCAAACAACTTTTCAAGACTATCTAGAAAGTCAAAAAGATATTGATATGGATAAAATAAAATATGTCCGTTCCATTTTATCTCGTCTTGTAACAAGCAATTCTCTAGAAGTATATGATTTTAGAAAAGATATAGCGAGCCATATATTATACCGAGATGATCCAATGGATTGTTTAGCGAAAATTGAAGAGATATTTATTCATAATAATTTGCCACAAGTTGGGAAGATGTTTAAATGTTTTCAAATTTTATATCCTGATATGAAAAAAACTCGAAATAAAATGTCTGTCTCATTTGATAGAGATAGTCGAGTAGCTCCTCAACTTCAAGATGAATCTCTTGCACATATTCCGATGAGAGATATGTCAATAGAAGATAAAAGATATATGGTTATTTATAATGATATGATTCAAATTGCTGTTAGAAATTGCAATCGTGATTTGTTTGAATATTTAGAAAACTTAGAGCAAGGAAATGATTTGTTTATAAAAGTAACCCGTCAAGATGAAGATGTTCTCTCACTTACAACGGATGAAAAAAATATCTTAATGCTTTTTATGACACATGTAGAGACTTTATATCATAATACTGAAAAAGGTCAGAAAGACACCACCAACTTGGATGCTTATACTTTAGAAGAAAAATTAAATTATTTGAAAAATGCTTTCTCACCAACAGAGCGATATGACTTAAAAGATCGTATTGTAAGAAGTTTTGCCTACTTTGCAGGATTTGAGTCATTTGAACAGATGAAAAATGCCATGCTGGAAGCAAAAAAAGTTGCAGATTTCAATGGAAAAAGTCTTGGAAAAAGACTTGAAAGTGGTGAAAGATATCAACTAGAAGAGGGAGACTTTATAAGATGTATTGGAAATTATGAAGCTTTTGATAGTAGTTTACAATCAGGAAACTATAGTAAAGAGTACTTGGCAACTTTTAAAGGAACAAGTGACTCTGATACGACACCATATGATATAGACCTTACTAGAGTTGAAGAGGCGAAAACAATTTATGATGCGATTAAAGGAACACCAACAGGGTTTGGATTTGGTAATATTTATATTGTAATCAGAAAAGATAACCCTGATTTAGAAATTACAAGAGAACAAGAAGAAGAGGTCATTGACAAGCCTTATCAACCAGACAAAATAGAAGTCTTTCAAACAGGATATGAAAATCACTGGGGAATACGAACTGGAGTGGATTTCTTAACCACAGTCGACTGTATTCTTTATAAAAAAGCAGAAGCAATTGATGAAGAAAATCCTTACGATGCAAATGGAGATGTGTGTTACTTACCAAGTGAAGAAGAATATATGGATGACTTGCCTTTTATCAAATATGCTCTTGTCAAAAAAGGAATTTATAAACCCATTATTGATTTTAGTGGAAAAATAATTTTTCCTATTGAAGAATATGATGAAATGAGAAGACAAGTCATGGGACTTTCCTATTATGGGGAAAGAACTTATACATTTTCTCCAAATTTAGTTAGTGACGAAGTCGAAAAAATTGTTGAAGTGCTTGAGCAAAATAGGCAAGAAGTTCAAAGAAAGAAAGACAAAATAACAGCGCATATTTTAAAAGCAGTTGAAGAAGTTGGCTTAGAAGTTCGAGATACAATTACATCCAATATTCAAGAAGGCATCATTGATTTGATTGATACAGGATCAACTTCACGAGGAACCAACACGATAGGTGATGGAGACTTTGACTATATTATAAGAATTGATCGAAAAATATTAACCAACTCTGAAGCATTAGGAAAACTAAGAGAAGCACTGATAAAACATTTAAACATAGAAAGTTGTCCTACTCATCCGGATATTAAATGTCAAGATATTGACTTGGATGGAGAAACGGTTGATATCGATATTAGTTTCGTTCAAAAAACCGATAAAATGATCTACTCATCGGATATGTGTTTAAAAGATCGACTTGAAACGATAGAAAGACAATCCCAACAGGAACCTCTCATTGATGGCTATAGTAAAAAAGACTATGTCCTTGCTAATATCATTCTCGCTAAACAAGTCTTAAAAGAAGCTCATGCTTATAAGCCAGATCGTGACGACCTTATTCGAGATGGTGGAATGGGTGGTATTGGCGTTGAAAACTGGATACTACAACATGGTGGCTCTTTCTATGATGCAGCTCGATCATTTGTAGAAGCCGCAGAAGGCAAAAGCTTTGAAGAATTTAAATCATCCTATTCAGTTTGGGATTATGGACAAAATCATTATGCAATAAAAAAAGGAGAGTACCCATATAATGACTTCATCACAGACAATATGAGTGAAGAAGGTTATGAAAGAATGGTAGCAGCATGCACCCAAGTTTTAAACCAAGAGAAGGAAATAGAATCACCTACCGTAACAGATTCTATTAAAAAATAAAACGCCCCTAAAATCTTTTCTAAAAGACTTTTAAAATAGAAGATAATTTGTTATGATAATAATAATACGAGGTGTTGGCATGGAAGGTAAGTTACTTATTATAGGAACGATTATTTTAGTTATTTCAGTGATTCTTTTTGTTCTTTTTTTCTTACTTTCTAGAAATAGAAAATCGTATTTTGAACACGAAAGAGAAAGATTAGAAAGAGACAAAAACTTAATTGGAAGTACTCCTGTATTATTAGAACTTTCAAAATTAGAGCCTATTATTAAAAATGAGAAAATGGAAGAAAAATATCAAAAATGGCAGGAAAAGTTTTCAATAATTAAAGAAGAAGATATTGTACTCATTGATGATAAACTTCTGGAGTTGGATGCTCTTATTGACAAAAAAGACTATGCTTCTTGTAAAGAAATTATCGCGAAAATAGAACTTGAAATTTATCGAGTAAGAGAAAGTGTAGATCACTTATTAGAACAAGTCAAAGAAATTACTTTAAGTGAAGAAAAGTATCGAAGCATCATCACCAAATTAAAAACAAAATATCGAAAGTTAAATACCGAATATAATGCACATAAAAATTTATATGAAGAGATGCAAGAAGCGATTTCTCTTCAACTTGAAAACATTGAAAAAAGATTTTTAGACTTTGAACAAAGTATGGAATTAAATGACTACCATGAAGTTGTCCATATTGTAAAAGCACTGGATACAATGATTGAACATATGGAAATTATTGTGGAAGAAGTTCCTGATTTGATGTTGATGTGTAAACAAATGATTCCACAACGCATTAAAGAAATTGAACAAACTTCTAAAGAACTCATCGAAAAAGGTTACCCAATCGAATACTTAAATTTAGACTATAATCTTGAAGAATCTAGAAAAAATGTCAATACAGTTCTCGATCGAATTAAAGTATTAAATCTAGAAGACTGTATGTTTGAGTTAAAAACAATTTTAGACTACTTAGACTCTATTTTTGTTGATTTTGAAAAAGAGAGATTATCCAGAAAAGTTTATGAAGAAGGAATCGATGACTTTTCTAAAAAACTTGAAAAAACAGGGAAACTTATCTCAGATGTCTATTTACAATTAGATGATATTAAAAGTATGTATGATCTTAATGAAGAAGATGTCAAAATTATTGATGAGGTCAATAAAAGCTTAACAGTGATTCAAGATGATTATAAGAAATTGACGGAAAGAGTTAAATCAAAAGCGGCACCTTATTCACAAGTGACGAAAGAAATTGATGAGCTAACAATCCGTTTAAAGCAAGTTGAAGCCTCTTTTGATGTTGCGCTAAAGTCTCTTGGAAATATGTACGATGATGAACAAAGGGCAAAAGAACAACTCGAAGAAATTGAATCTCTTTTAAAAGAATGCAAGACAAAAATGAGAGCATTTAAACTTCCGTTAATTAGCGATCACTACTTCGTCGAGTTACAAGAGGCGAATGAAGCGATTAAAGAAGTTATCAAAGAGCTTTCAAAAAAGCCTATTGTCATTAAAATTTTAAATACAAGAGTAGATACAGCACGAGATCTTGTCTTAAAACTCTTAGCAACGACAGAGGATATGATTAAAACTGCAAAATTATCAGAATGGACAATTGTTTATGGAAATCGCTATCGTTCTTTTCATACAGATATAGATACAGCACTTGATAAAGCAAGTCAGTTATTTTTAAAAGGAGATTATAAAGCAAGTTTATCCGTCAGCCTTAAGACATTAAAAATGGTTGATGAGAATATTGAAAAGAAGGTGCTATCTCTTTATGAAAAATAAAAAACAAGAAGAGAAGAAAATCAACAATAAAGGCTTTACAGGATATGAATTACTTACAATGGCACTTGTCTGTTTAGTTCTTGCTTTCATCGTTTTGCAAATTGCTTTAGGAACAAGAGATGGAGAAAAATATAGTGTCTTTATCTATAATGCTAAAGTCTTAGGAACCAATGCAGCCCAACTTCAACTCTTAGAAGAAGAAAAAGAAATCTATTTAAAAGAATTGATTGAAAAGGGTTATGTTGAAGAGATGAAAAATCCTTTTGATGGAGATAGATATTGTGATATGAATGAATCTAAAGTTCTTTTTTCTCAAGAAGAGCGAAAAGTAACACTTCGTTGTGGAGATTACTTAATTAAAGAACAGCCCCTTGGAGCAGATAAAGTTAAAATTTATAAAGTCTCTGATTGGAAAGAAGGACAGGGAGGAGAAAAAGATATCACCCAAACTTTTTATAATTATAAAGAAAATAATGCCTATATTTTTCCACAATTTTTAGAGGAAAAATTATTTCTTAAGTCCATCAATCAAAAATATCAGACAAAGTTTACAATGGCACTTGAGATGAAGACAAATCCATCTTTTGAAGAAAAAGTCTATCATCGAACAGAAACACTTGTAAAAGAAATGGATTACTAATTGAAAGCAGATGCTTTCTTTTTTTTGAAAACTTTTGTATAATAGGACGAGAAATGAGGGGATGAAATGATTTATTTTGATAATGCCGCAACGACTTTTGTGGATGAAGAAGTTCTGAATACATTTGTCTTAACAACCAAAAAGTTTAAGGGAAACCCGAATGCACTTCATCAACTTGGTTATGATGCAAAATGCTTAATGGAAGAGAGTACAAAGCAAGTTGCCCAACTCTTAGGGTGCAAAAAAGAAGAAGTTATTTTTACGTCCAGTGCAAGTGAATCCAATAATTTAGCAGTACAAGGTCTTTTAAAAAGTTATCCTCATCGAAAAAAAAGAATTTTAACAACGCCCCTTGAACATGCTTCTTTAAAAGTTCTATTGGATAATTTAGTTTTAGAAGGGGTGGAAGTTGTTTATTTAAAACTAGATGATAGAGGTCATGTTTTATTATCAGACTTGGAAGAAAAGTTACAAGAAGAGACACTTCTTGTTAGTATTCAACATGTCAACAGCGAAGTTGGGGTTATCCAAGATATTCAAAAAATCGGTGAAATTGTTCATAAATACCCTAAAACTTTTTTTCATGTTGATGCAACTCAAAGTATTGGGAAACTCCACGTTTCATTAGAAAATATTGATCTTTTAAGTTGTAGTGCGCATAAATTTTTTGGTTTAAAAGGAATTGCTTGTTTAATTAAGAAAGAAAAAGTCATGTTGAAACCTTTAATTTATGGAGGAAAAAGTCAAACAATTTATCGTGCTGGTACACCATCTGTTCCTTTAATTGCCTCTTTTGCCAAAGCTCTTCGTCTTGCTTTAAATGATATGGATACCAATAAAGAACATGTTAGGAAATTAAAAAATTATCTTGAGAGCAATTTAGAAAAAATGGACAATGTCGTTGTCAATACTTATGAAGATGGAAGTCCATATATTGTCAATTTTAGTGTCTTATCTGTCAAATCAGAAACGCTTTTACATGCTCTTTCAGAAAAAGAAGTGTATATCTCAACCAAAACTGCTTGCTCTAAAGGAAAAATAAGTGACGTTTTAACAGCACTCAACAAAGATGAGAAAGTTGCCTCTTCTTCATTAAGAGTTAGCTTTTCCAAAGAAAATACGCTCGATGAAGTCAAAGAATTTTTAAAAATTTTAAAAGAAGAAATAAATCGTTTAAATTTTCAAGAAAGGAGCAGAATAAATGAAGAAAGTTATTCTCATTAAATATGGTGAATTAACAACAAAAAAAGGAAATCGTAATTATTTTATAAAATTACTAGATGATAGAATTAAGAAAAAATTAGAAGGATTAAATATTGAAATCAAAAAAGATTTATCGCGTATGTATTTATTAGTAGAAGATGAAGATTTACCTATAACTTTAGAAAAACTTCAAACTGTCTTTGGAATTCATGAATATGATATTGCAACACTTTGTGAAAAGTCTTTAGAGTCTATTAATGAAACTGTTAAACTGCTTGCACAAAAAGAATCCTTTAACACTTTTAAAGTTGAAGTCAAAAGAAGTGATAAAACGTTTCCTATCCCTTCCATGGAACTTGCTAAAGATTTAGGGGCTGTTGTATTAAAAAATACACAAGGAAAAAAAGTTGATGTTAAAAATCCAGAGTTACTGATTCATGTTGAAATAAGAGAAAAAGAAGTATTCATCTATACCAATACTTATCGAGGACTAGGAGGATATCCTGTTGGGGTGCAAGGTGTTGGGCTTCTTATGCTAAGTGGTGGAATAGACTCTCCAGTTGCTGGGTATCTTGCCCAAAAGCGTGGTATAAAAATTGAGGCCGTCTACTTTGAAGCACTTCCACACACTTCTCTTGAAGCGCGTGAAAAAGTTATCTCTCTTACAAGAGTTTTAGCAAAATACCAAAATGAAGTTAAATTGCACATTGTTCCATTTACAAGCTTGCAAGAAGAAATTTACAAAAATGGTAAAAAAGAGTATACCATTACAATTATGAGAAGAATGATGTATCGAATTATGGAAAAATTGTGCGAAAAGCAACACGCTTGTTGTTTTATTAATGGAGAGTCCATCGGACAAGTTGCTAGTCAAACACTTTCATCTCTTCAAGTGATTAATGCCGTGACAAACTATCCAGTTATTCGACCTGTCTGTTGTCTTGATAAGTTAGAAATTATTGAAATTGCAAGAAAAATAGGAACTTATGACATCAGTATATTGCCTTATGAAGATTGCTGTACAGTCTTTGTTCCTAAACATCCTGTTATTCATCCAGAATTAGATGTATGTCTTCAAATTGAAAAAAATTTGAATTTTGAAAAATTAGTAGATGACATCGTAAAACAGACAACAGTTTTAAAAATTAAAGAGGAAGAAACACGTCAATATCAAGAATTTTTATAGGAATAAATTTCCAGTATCAAAAAGTATATTTTTCACAAGCTATTAGTGTAGGAGGTGAAAAATATGAATAGCCAAAACTCTAGTTCAATGAAAATGAGAGTTCCAGGAGCTAAACAAGCAATTGACAAGATGAAATATGAAATCGCCAACGAATTTGGTGTAAACCTTGGACCAGATGCTACTAGCCGTGCTAACGGTTCAGTTGGTGGTGAAATTACTCGTCGTTTAGTTCAAAATGGATTAAATCAAGTAAGCGGAAGTTATAATAATAAATAATTAGGATAACTTAAGTGATAGGTCAAATAAGGGACCTATCTTTTTTTTAAGTTGCATTATTTCAAAAAAATACATAAAAAAGTCTAGTAGTATAGAAAAAAATTTGTTATAATGTTCAATAGAAAGAGTATATGAAGGTGATGAAATGGCAATATTTAAGAACCGAAAAAAGTATACAGTCGTGCAAGAAGAAAATGACAATTCAACGATTAAATTAACCAAGATGGCTAAAAGGGAACTTACAATTACTGTCGTTTCAATTTTTGCTGTCTTAGTTGTTTCTATGGGAAGCGCCTTTGCAGTGTTCACGTCTTTTGCTAGTTCTAAAGACTATAATGAAGTCGTTGTTGGAACATTAAAAATCAAATATACTGCTGAAAATAATGAAGCAGGCGGATATGGAGATAAAATCAATTTATCCGATGCTTTCCCAGAAGATGATGCAACTGGAAAAGCAAGAAATCCTTATAAGTTTACAATTACCAATGAAGGAACTCTTCCTGCTGAGTACACGGTATCTATTAAAGACGATCAAGAAATGATTGATGAAGAGCAATGTGAGGATTTACAACTTGATAAAAGCAAAGTAAAAATTTCAATTGATGGGCAAGAAGCCAAGTTATTATCAGAATTAAAAGATGCGACGGGTGAAAATTATATAATTGATAGTGGAAATTTAGGAACAGGCGAGAGTAAAACATATGAGATTAGAATGTGGATTAGTAATGATGCCGGAAACGAAGTTTTAGGAAAACACTTCCATGGAAAAATTGTAATTGATGGAAGAGAGTATAGAGATGGACTTTCAGCACCAGATGGAAGTGGAGCGAACGTACCAGAGTTAGGAGACAGATTAATACCAGTAGTCTATAATACAGAAAACCAAAATTGGGAAGTTGCTAATATTAGTAAAGTAGGGGAATGGTATGATTATACGAAACAGAAGTGGGCAAATGCAGTTATTGTAACACCAGAAACTTATACTACGTATCAAAAAGCAACAGCAGGAACACAAGTCAATATGGATCATATCTTACAAATGTATGTGTGGATTCCAAGGTATAGTTATACTATTCAAGGAACATATGGAAAGGAATCAGAAATTGCCACAACACCAGGAGAGATTGAAGTAAAATTTGTAAATATTGATACGAGGGACACGGGTTCTGGTACATACCCAATTGGAGAAGCAACAGAATGGTATACGCCGGACGCCTTTGTCTTAGGAGGGCAGAACTTAGCAGGAATCTGGGTAGGAAAGTTTGAAACAGGATATAAAGATGCGGTAGATACGACCGGTGCAGAAGTTGATTCAAGCACTCCATCTCAAGTGATAATTAAGCCCGATGTATTCTCATGGAGAAATATTTCAGTTAGTAATATCTATAGTACAGTAAAAGGAATTGCAGGAAATGATGCCTTTGGAATGAGTGAAAAAACATATGATAGTCATGCGATGAAGAATAGTGAATGGGGAGCGGTAGCATATTTAAGTCAAAGCAAATATGGAAAGTATGGAAATAATGATTATCAGGGAGCAAATAAAGAAGTTTATATTAATAATTTTTATAATAATAGTAATGATAGCTATAAAACCGGGTGTTCTGGAGAGCAACCAAGCACATCACCATCGAATGTCTGTACACCATATAATAACTTAGATAGTACCGGGAATGGAGCAGGACAAAAGGGACCGGGAGCCAGTACTACAGGAAACATCTATGGAGTTTATGATATGTCAGGAGGCTCCTGGGAATACGTAATGGGAAATTATAGTAATGAAGTGGGTCAATCAAAATTTACGGAAGGTTGGAATACAGAATATAAAGATTATATAGATTTTTATACAAGCGCAGCAGTAAAAAGTCATGCCTTAAGTGAAACGTCAGGCTGGTATGGTGATAGCTATGGCATGATAAATTCGACCAGTCCATGGTTGCTTCGTGGTGGTGGCTATTACGGTACGAAAAACGCAGGTGTTTTCTACTTTTACAGCGACTATGGTAGCAACGATGCCAGTCGCTCGTTCCGCGTGGTTCTAACACTCAAGTAATGCAGCATAATGTACCTTAAACTTACTCAGTTTTCGATAACTTGGTAAATATCAGAATAAGCGTAGAAATTAAGATAGAAAGAATAGTCCATCTGCCTTTTTTGCAAAGCAAGAAGAGGTAGGTGGTGTTTTTGTTTTATCTGATTTTTGAATTTGTTTGCTTTCATTCAGTTAATAATTTTTATAATCCCTTGATTTTGTTCTTCACTTGTTGATTACTTCCAATCTTTTGCCTTGCTTTATTTTGTTTTCTTTACTATAATAAGTTCATGAGAGGAATGATAATTTATGAAAATAATGTCGGTGAATGCAGGGAGTAGTTCTTTGAAGTTTAGTTTGTTTGAGATGGATACTAAAGAAGTGATTGCGTCTGGTTATTTTGAAAGAGTCACCTTGGAAGGAAGCTTTTATACCATTAAATATAATGGTGAAAAAATTCGTGAAGAAGTGAATATGCCAAATCATACTGTTGCTGTAGAAGTCATGCTTGACCGACTCATTAAACTTGGTATAATTCAAAGTTTAGATGAAATCGAAGGTGTTGGACATCGTGCTGTTCATGGTAGTGATGTGTATAAAGAAAGTGTTTTAATTACAGATAAAGTCATGGAAGATATTGATAAGTTTAAGTCACTTGCCCCTCTTCATAATCCAGCGAATTTACTAGGAATTCAAGCGGTTAAAAAAGCGCTTCCAAATGTTCCTATGGTTGCTGTTTTTGATACTGCTTTTCATCAGACAATGAGTGAAGAAAACTATATTTATCCAGTTCCTTATGAATGGTATACAAAGTATGGTGTTCGTAAATATGGTTTTCATGGGACAAGTCATCAGTATATAAGTCAAAAAATTCAAGAGATTTTAGGAACGGATAAGTTTCGAGCAATTATTTGCCATATTGGTAGTGGTGGAAGTATTACAGCTGTTAAAGATGGTCGTTGTGTGGATACAACAATGGGATTTACCCCTCTTGCTGGAATTGTGATGGGAACTCGCTCTGGTGATATTGATCCATCTATTATTCCTTATGTTATGGAACAAGAGGGATTAAATGCTAAAGAAGTGGTCGATGAACTTAATAAAAAATCAGGACTTCTTGGTATTTCTGGTGTCGGAAGTGATCATCGTGATATTGAAGAGGGTATGCGCAATCAAAATGAGAGATGTTTTTTAGCAGAAAAGATCTTAATCAATAGTATTGTGAAATATATTGCTCAGTACTATGTTGAACTTGGTGGCTGTGATATGTTAGTCTTTACAGCAGGACTGGGTGAAAATGCGATCGACTTTCGTGCCAACGTGTTAACTCGTCTTGCTCCACTTGGAATAATTTTCGACCCTGATAAAAATAATTTTCGTGGCGAAACCCGTGAGATTTCTCATAAAGACTCTCCAACTAAAATTTATGTCATTCCAACAAATGAAGAGTTAATGATTGCTCTTGAAACGTTAAGAATTATTCAAAATAGATAGGGATAAATATGTATCATCAAATTTTAAAAGAAATCAAAAAATATGAAACAATTGTGATTGCAAGACATGTTGGAGTGGATCCAGATGCGCTTTGTAGTCAACTCGCTTTAAGAGATTCACTTCGACTAAAATATCCGAAAAAAAAGATTTATGCAGTTGGGAATGGAAGTACGAAATTTTTAAACATTGGTATTCTTGATAAAGTAGAATCCGCTCAAAATTTTCTTTTAATCATATTAGATACACCAGATCGAAAACGAATTGACTTTCCACTTGTTGATTCAGCTTCTATGATGATTAAAATTGATCACCATCCATTTGTTGAAAAATTTGGGGAAATAGAATATATTGATGAGACAAAAGGATCTACTTGTGAGATATTAATGGACTTGATTAAAACACTAAAACTTCCATGTAATAGTGAAATAGCACAAACACTTTATTGTGGACTTGTATCAGATACGAATCGGTTTTTATTTGATTCAACGACGAGTCATACTTTTCAATTGGTCTCTTATTATCTTGAAAAATATCCCTTTGTATTATCAGAAGTTTATAAAGCACTTTATTTAAGACCTTTAAAAGAAGTAAGATTACAAGGTTATATAGCAGAAAATTTTTCTTTAACAGAAAATGGTGTTTTATCTATTAAATTAACCAATGAAGATATTGTTCGTTTTAAAGCGGATAGTGCTTCTGCTGGAAATATGATTAATAACTTTAATTTTATTGAGGAAGCTCTTGTTTGGGTGATTGTAACGGAAGACTTGAAAAACAATAATATTCGAATCAATATTCGTTCGCGAGGTCCGATTATTAATCAGGTTGCTGAAAAGTATTCTGGAGGAGGTCATGCTTTTGCAAGTGGAGCTAGAGTCTCTTGTTTTGAAGAAGCAGATCTTTTGATTCATGACTTAGATGAAGTTTGTAAAAACTATATAAAGGGGTGTGAAGAAAATGAAGATAAAGTCGAGTGAGCTTTTTGTGATGGCGACAAGAAGAAGTCAATATCCCACGGAAAATATGCCTGAATTTTTATTAGTAGGGCGAAGTAATGTTGGAAAAAGTAGTTTTATTAACTCTCTTCTTGATCGAAAGAATTTGGCTTATGTTTCTGCGCATCCTGGGAAGACAAAGACATTAAATTTTTATCTTGTCAATAAAGAATTTTATTTAATAGATGTTCCAGGTTATGGTTTTGCACAAGTAGGATTTCAAGAACAACAGAAGTTTGGCATGATGATTGAAGAATACTTAGAAAAAAGAAAAGAATTAAAACGCGTTTTTATGCTTGTTGATTTTCGACATAAACCAACGAAAGATGATTTGTTAATGTATCACTTTTTAAAATACTATAAAATACCTGTTACAATTGTTGCTACAAAAGCAGATAAAGTAGGAAGTAGTAAATTTGAAAAGACAAAAAAGACGCTTCTTGATACACTTGATTTAGTAGTAGGGGATGATTTGGTTATCTACTCAAGTGTTGATAAGCGAGGAAGAGATGTGATTTTAAAGAAGATGGAAGACTTAATTGTAGATACAATTTAGGTCTTTTCTTTTTTACTTGCATAAATTACAGTAGGTGATTCATGTGCAGTTTAAAGAAATTTCTTCTGGTCAATATGAAATTTATCTTCCTGGGCAAAAGAATTGGACTACGATTCAACAGATTCAGGATTTTATAAAAAGTCTTAATCTTTTTTCCTCTTTTTTAGAATCTGGTTATTATTGTGTTTTTGTCATCTCAAATGAAATGGGCTCTCTTTTTTTGGTTGAAAAACTAGAGAAATATGTCTATAAAAGAAGTGTTGATTTAAAAATTGTTGTTCAAAAACAAGATTTTTTTCTCAAGAGTTCATGTGCATTTGTCTTTTCAAAGACTTGTTATTATTATCGAGGAAACTTTTATGGGAAAAGTTGCCATCTTTCTCAGTCTATTTTAGTGTATGAATTTGTAGAGAGGGTTTTAAAAGAAGAGTATAACGAGGCTAAGAAGAGGGGAAAGTGCATAAAAAAAGGAAAAGAAATCTCTTCCTTATAGAACAATTGCAATCATATTGTTTGATCCTTTGTTAACTACCTTGGTTAGGGTTTGTTGGAGTTTATAACGAATGTTGTCTGGCATCATTGCAAGTTTTGATTGAATGCCTTCTTGGACGATGTTGTCAAGACTTCGCCCAAAGATTTCGCTTTTCCAGATATTTGTTGGGTCTTTTTCGTAGTCTTTCATTAAATAGTCAATGAGTTCTTTGCTTTGAGTTTCACTGCCGATAATTGGTTCAAAGGTTGAATTAACATCCACTCGAATCATATGAATCGACGGCGCCACCGCTTTTAATTTAACCCCATATCTTGGTCCTTGTTTGATGATTTCTGGGTTGTCTAGTTTCATGTCTTTTAAAGACGGAGTTGCAACGCCATATCCGGTTTGCTTAACCATTTTAAGCGCATATTTAATTTGATCATATTCTTGTTTTGCTTCGTTGTACTCTTGAAAAAGTGAAAGAAGACCAGCTTTACTTGTGACATCAATTTGAATAATATCTGTCAAGACTTCATTGTAAAGTTCACTGGGTGCGATTAAGTCAATTGTGACAACTCCTGTTGCTGGATTGACAGATGAAAGATAAGCCTTATCAATTTCATTATAATCTTTAAAGTGATCTGTAATATTTTCAATATCTCTTAACTTATCCACTTCATAAACGCTTTCACGGATTGCATTGATATAAGTTTGTTTGAGTGGATGTGTTGGATTTAAAATAGCAATCCACTCAGGCATATTTACTCTGACTTCTAAGATTGGAAATTCGTAAAGAGCTTCTCTTAAAATAGTGTACATGTCTTTTTCTGTCATGGATTCAATGTTCATTGGAAGAACAGGTACATCATATTTTTCATGAATAGATTCACCAAGACGTTCTGTCTCAGGAAGAGTTGGATGTGTTGAGTTTAAAACAACGATAAAGGGTTTTCCAATTTCTTTTAATTCTTCAATGACCCGTTGTTCTGCTTGTTCATAATCACTTCGTGTAAATTCACCAATGGATGCGTCTGTTGTCACGACAATTCCGATTGTTGAGTGATCTTTAATCACTTTCTCAGTGCCTATTTCAGCAGCTTCAATGAACGGTATTTCTTCATCATACCAAGGTGTTTTAACCATTCTAGGACCATTTTCATCTTCCATTCCTTTTGCATTATCAATGACATAACCAACACAGTCAATTAAGCGAATATTGCAAGAAAAATCATCGATGTTTACTTTAGCAGCATGGTTAGGGACGAATTTAGGTTCTGTTGTCATAATGGTTTTTCCTTGTGCACTTTGGGGAATTTCATCAAGAGCTCTTTTTTTCTCGTACTCATCCTCAATATGTGGCACAATTAAAGTTTCTACCATCTTCTTAATAAAAGTACTCTTACCTGTTCGAACTGCTCCAACGACACCTAAATAAATATCACCTTTTGTACGTTCTGCGATATTCTTGATAATTTCTGTTTTTTCCATATTTCATCACCTTTTTTATATTTTCACTTCAATAGTATGTTTTTTAGGAAAAAGATAGACCAAAAAATAAAAACGTGATTTCTCACGTTTAAAACATTTTATCCACATTGTTCGGTACTTCATCGTTTAAAATTGTATTCACAATTTTTGCTTTTTTCTCATCACTTACTTCTCTTCCTGTCATAGTACTAATTTCTTCAATGACTTCTTTCAAAACTTTTTCATCTTTCATATTTCCTTTCTGTAGTTTAGATGCTAAAGATAAAATAGTATCTTTACTCACATTTGTTTTTTCTTCAACACGTTTAAAAAAGTTATCTCCAAGCATTTTGATCCTCCTAATAATAAGATATGAAATAAAAGGGGAAAGTGCACAGTTTCTTTTTTAAAAGAAAAATTAGGGTTATAAAAAAGAATGATTAATTATTTTCATTCTTCTTTTCCAGCTCTTTTTGATATTTTGCGCGTAGTTTTCCAAACTTTATACATTGTTTTTCAAACTCTTCAATCGTGATTTGCTTATTTTTATAGCGTGCAGTTAAAATTTCCATGGCTTTATCAAGACCTTCTAGTTTTGTTTGAGGATTTTTTTTAGAAAATAAGAACATTTAGTCATCTCCATTTCTATTTTTGAATTGAAGAAGAATAGGGGTTCCTTCTAATTCAAAGTTTTCTCTTAATTTGTTTTCTAAATAACGATAATAAGAAAAGTGAACGAGTTTTTTACTGTTGACTCGAAGAGTAAATTTAGGAGGTTTAATTCCAGATTGATTCGCGAAATAAATTTTGAGACGATTTGTTTTATAAGTAGGTGGTAAGTTGAGTTGATAAGCATCTAATATAACTTGATTGAGAAGAGATGTTTTTATCTCACGGTGAATGTTTTCTCCAACTTTGATGATTTCTGGCATTAATGTGTGAATTCTTTTTTTGGTAAGGGCAGATAAGAAGACGATGGGGGCGTAAGTGGCAAACTGAAATTCGGCACGAACTATTTTTTTAAATTCTGTGATAGATTCTTCTTTTTGTGTATCCCATTTATTGATAACAATAATAATTCCTTTTCCTTTTCCAATTGCATATCCAGCGATATGTTTGTCTTGTTCTTTAATTCCTTCTTGAGCGTCTATTACGACAAGACAGATATCACTTTGATCAATAGACTTCATGGAACGAAGAAGACTATATTTTTCTATGCTTTCAAATATTTTTCCTTTTTTTCTAATTCCTGCGGTGTCGATTAGAACATATTCTTCACCATGATATTTAAACACAGTGTCAACTGAGTCTCTTGTAGTACCCGCTAAATCACTTACAACAACTCGTTCTTCATTTAAAATGGCGTTTGTCAAAGAACTTTTTCCAACATTCGGGCGACCAATAATGGAGATCTTGAGACGCTTTTCCTCATCGATATGATCTTTTTCTTGAAAGTCTTGGGTGAGTGTATCCATTAAATCAATATAGCCTTTATTATGAATAGCACTAATTGGGATATATGTATCAAAGCCTAATTCATAAAAATCATATAAGTTCTTTTCAGCTTCTTTTGTATCACTTTTGTTGATGGCTACAATAATTCTTTTCTTACTTTTCCTTAAAATATCACGAACTAAATAGTCGTTTTCTGTAAGTCCTTCTTTTCCATCTGTTAAAAAAATAATGACATCAGCTTCTTGAATGGCAATTTCTGTTTGAATTCTAATTTCCTGGTTAAACTTTTCAGCCTGTGCATCAATTCCTCCTGTATCAATTAAATAAAAAGGTTTATTTTGATAAGAGACTTCTTGATAGATGCGATCTCTTGTAACACCAGGAATATCCTCAATAATTGAAATTTTTTCATGAGCAATTTTATTAAAAAGAGTACTTTTTCCAACGTTAGGACGTCCTACAATTGCGACAGTTGGTAATTTCATTTAAGCATCCTCCTTTTCAGTTTGTCTCATTATATCATTTTTGAAAAGCACATGCAAATTTCATAGAATTATCACATTCTTTATGATATAATTAAAGCGATAATGATAAATTGTTTTTGGGTAATTGATACTTAAAGAAATGAAAGGAATGTGATGGATGGTATGAAAAATACTTTAAAAGAAGAAAAAGAATGGTACGATAATCCAAATTTGATAACGACGATGTTGATTGGAGTGATTATTTTAAGTATTCTTCTATCACAAAGTTTTGCAATTCGTAATCATTTAGATACAGCAACTATTTTTCGTTCTATTTTAAATCATAATAGTCTTTATTTGTTTGCTCTTGTCTATTTTATCTTTTTGAAAACCAAAGTCGGAAGAAGATATTTTCATTTTCTCAATATATTTGTGAGTATTTTCTTTTGTTTAATTACAGTTGCATCGATGTTTACTATTTTTCAGTCTTTTGGGTTATCTTCTCTTGTGAGTCTTGCGCTAAATATTGTTATGACAATTTACTTTATTTATGTCTTTATTCGAGATACAGTGATTGGGACAGAGCTTAAAATTACATCTGCTCCAATGGATGAAGTGAATAACAATCAATATTTTTATGCGATTTGTGCCTTGATTGTTGTTGCTTTGATTGTTGATTTAATTGGGGCATCTACTTTTGATGGAATTGTCATTGCTTTATTAGATTCTGTTTATTATGGGTTGTTTGCAAGATATATTTTCCTTTATAAGGAATATCAAGATCGAAAGAAAGTTATCGCACAAGCATCGGCAACCAAAAACAAGCAAGATGATGAGGAAAAAAGCAAAAATGATTCTTTAAAGACGAGAAAAAGAAAAAGTGAGGAGGATAAGATAGATGGATGATTTATTTGAACAAATTGATAAAGAAAAATTAGAAATGCCAATGTTAAAGACAATCCAAAAAAAGATGAGTGTTAAAAGAAATCTTAATTTTTATCAGATTGTTTCATTTATTGTGATGGCAGTCATGATTGTTGTTGGTGTTATTTTGGGAAATGTTTTTCCTGCTTGTGGTGAGTCATCAAGTCTTTTCTCAGTTTGCACGAAAACAGAGTATAATCTTTCACTGACATTAATTGTATGGGCGAGTAGTTTCTTGTTTTGCATGTTTATTTATGGTTTTGGACAAATTATTTCTTTATTGGGTGAGATAAGTGATAGATTAAAACACTTGAAAAAGTAAAAAGAGTACAGAAGAAAAGGTTCTTCCGAAAGTTTGGGTATGAACCAAAGATAGGCAGATAGAAATATACAAGATTTTTTATCTGTTTTTATAT